>CACZPY010000267.1 GCA_902783135.1 uncultured bacterium | reverse complement strand
GCGCAGCTGCTGAAGGCGAACGGCTGTCGGGTCATCGGTTCGGACTTCGATCCCGCCAAGGTCGCGCTGGCGCGGAGTTTCGGCGTGGAGGCGGTGGATCCCCGGGTCGACGGCGACCTCGAATCCGCGGTGGCTTCCGCCACAAGCGGCGTCGGCGCGGACGGGGTGATCATCACCGCCAGCGCCAAGAGCGACGAGATCATCCATCAGTCGTGTCAGATGTGCCGCAAGCGCGGGCGGATCGTTCTCGTCGGCGTGATCGGCATGAACATGCGCCGCGACGACTTCTACAAGAAGGAACTGTCGTTTCAGGTCTCCTGCTCCTACGGCGCGGGCCGCTACGACGAGGAGTACGAGCAGAAGGGGCACGACTATCCGCTCGCCTATGTCCGCTGGACGGAACAGCGGAACTTCGAAACGATACTGAACGCGCTCTCCACGGGGGCGCTTCAGGTGGAGCCGCTTGTCACCGAGTCGGTGGAGTTGAAGGACTACCTCGAGATCTACGGCGACATGCGCAAGGCGGGCAGCATCGCGTCGCTGATCCGCTTCCCCGAGGCGGCGCCGCTGGAGCGCCGGGTCGAAGTTGCCGCCTCCGATCTCCGGCGGGGCGCCGCCGGCAAGATCGCGCTGATCGGCGCGGGGAACTTCGCGAGTTCGACCATCGTGCCGTGTCTCATGAAGGCGCACGCCGCGATCCGCGGCATTTCGAGCGCACAGGGGCTTTCGGCGAAGATTCTCGCAAAAAAAGCCGGAGCGGAGGTGGCGACCAGCGATACCGGGATATTGTTGAGCGATCCGGAAATTTCCACTGTAATCGTCTGCGCGCGCCACAATATGCACGCGCCTTTGGTGAAGCGGGCGCTTGAGGCGGGCAAGAGCGTCTTCGTCGAAAAACCGCTCTGTCTGAATCGCGATGAATTGGCGGAGATCGAAGCAGCTTATCGCGCCGCGGGAGGCAATGTTACGCTCACGGTCGGCTTCAACCGCCGTTTTTCGCCGTTCGCGGTCAAGATGAAACACCTTTCCGGATCTGGCGCCAAGCACATCGTGGCGACGATGAACGCCGGTTTCATCCCGCCCGAGGTTTGGGTGCAGGATATGGAGATCGGCGGCGGCCGGATCATCGGCGAAGCGTGTCACTTCATCGACCTGTGCTCTTATCTTGCCGGCAGCCGGGTGATTGCGGTCTGCATGAATGCTCTGGGCGAGCATCCCGATGCCGGCACCGACAACGCGAGCATACTGCTGCGTTACGGGAACGGTTCCAATGCGGTGGTGAACTACTTTTCCAACGGGTCCAAAGCCTACGCCAAGGAACGCGTGGAGGTCTTCGCGCAGAATTCGGTGCTGGTGCTGGACAACTGGCGCAAACTCACGGGTTACGGTGTCAAAGGATTTTCGTCGTATTCGTCCGGGATGGACAAGGGTCACGCGGCACAGTTCAAACTGCTCGCCGAGCGGGCGAAAAACGGCGGCGAAGCGTTGATCCCGTTCGAGTCGATAAAGAATACCACACTTGCCAGTTTCGCTTGTCTCGAAAGCCTCAAGCAGGGCAAGTGGATCGAAATCGAGTGATACGAATGTCTTCGTCTCTGCGGCGCATCGGTTTGTACTGGCGGACGATACGCTATCTTAAGCCGGAACAATTATGGCGGCGGATCGCTTTCAAGCTGTTTCCGCCTTCGGTGGACCGCAACGCTTTGCCCGAATGCGGCAAGGCAATGGAATTGCGGACCCGGTTTCCGGAAGGATACCGTGTCTTTTCCGGTCCCGATCGCTTTCGTTTCCTGAATGACGAACGGGATTTTTTCGGCTGGAACGATCCGGCGTGCGGCAAGTTGTGGCTGTACAATTTGCATTACTTCGATCTGCTGCGACAGGCCGATCTCACGGAAGGCGAAGGTCGGCAGTGGATCGCGAGATGGATCGCGGAAAATCCGCCTTTTTCCGGTAACGGTTGGGAACCGTATCCCATTTCATTGCGGATAGTCAACTGGATAAAATGGGCGGTTTCCGGTCATCCGCTGGACGGTGCCGCTTCGGCGTCGCTCGCATTGCAGGCGCGTTTTTTGAGCCGCCGCATAGAACGGCATCTTCTCGCCAACCACTTGTTGGCCAATGCGAAAGCACTGGTTTTCGCCGGACTTTTTTTCTCCGGCTCCGAGGCGGATGAATGGCTTTCCGCCGGTCTGGATATATACCGCGAACAACTGCCGGAACAGATACTCGCCGACGGCGGTCACTTCGAGCGTTCACCGATGTATCACAGTATCATTTTGGAGGATCTGCTCGATCTGTTCAACCTCGGTGTGCCGCTTCCTTTGCAAAAGACAGTCGAAAAGATGCTCATCTGGCTTTCCGTCATGACCGGACCGGATGGAAAAATCGCACATTTCAACGATGCCGCCGACGGTATCGCGCTGGCGCCGCAAACACTTTTTGCCTATGCCGGGCGTTTGGGGATCGGCATCCCGCAGGAATGTCCCAAGTGTCTCGATCTGCCGCAAACCGGATATGCCAGAATGTCTGCCGGGGAGTGGACCGCGATTTGCGACGGCGCTCCGATCGGTCCGGATTACCAGCCGGGACACGCCCATGCCGACACGCTGACCTTCGAGTTGTGGCACGGTAAGACGCGGATGATGGTCGACTCGGGTACAGGAGAGTATATCGATACCCCATTGCGCCGGGAACAGCGCGGCACAGCGGGGCACAACACGCTGACCGTTGACGGCGCGAACTCCTCCGAGGTATGGGGCGCCCATCGGGTGGCTTCGCGCGCTCGGATAGTGGAACGCCGCTTTGCGGACAACTCCTTTTCGGCGGCTCACGACGGATTCCGGGGGATGACGCACCGCCGGGAATGGCGGATCTCCGCCGCGGGAGTCAATATCCGCGACCGGGTCGGCGGTAACGGCGTTCATACGGTGGATATGTATTGGCATCTGTCGCCTTCCGCTGAGGTGGAAAACCTTGGCGGGCGGGTGGTGTTGCATTCGGATGGGAAAAGTTTGGTTTTGATGCTTCCTGCCGCAGTTGAATATACGGTTGAAACCGGGCATTGCAGCTCGGAGTTCGGAAAGTCGTCGAATCACCCGGTGGTACACTGTCGCTATCGTGGAAATTTGCCGTTTGAAGCGGAAACAACTATAAATATGAGACAGGATATATGAAGATACTTTTTCTGACACACTATTATACGCCCGAGGGCAATGCTCCGGCATCGCGGGTATCCGCGCTCGCCGAAAGGTGGGTGCAATCGGGGCATGAGGTAACGGTTTTGACCGGGTTTCCCAATGTCCCGGACGGGGTGGTCTATCCGGGATACCGCAACCGATGGAAGCAGACCGAAGTGATCAACGGGGTCAAAGTGTTGCGGGTGTGGACTTACATCGCGCCTAACAAGGGCACGGTGCGGCGCATCGCCAACTATTTGAGTTACATGCACTCGGCATTCTGGCATGGATTGTGGACAGAGCGTCCGGATGTACTGATCGCCACCAGTCCGCAGTTTTTCTGCGGTTGGGCGGGTATGCGCCTCAGTTGGTGGCGGCGTCTGCCGTTCGTGCTGGAGATCCGCGACATCTGGCCGGAATCGATGTCGGCAGTTAATGCGGGGCTTCCCGCGACGGCGCTCGAATACATCGGTTGGTTGGAGCGGCGCATGTACCGGCGCGCCGACCGGATCGTCACCGTGGGGCAAGGGTATGTCGAAAAACTTAAGGAGCGGGGAGTCCCGGAAAGTAAGATCTCCGTGATCATGAACGGGGTGGATAAAAAACTCTTCTATCCCCATCCGGTCAATGAGGAACTGCGGGGCCAATACGGGTTGAGCGGAAAATTCGTCTGCTCCTATATCGGTACTATCGGCATGGCGTGCGGATTGAAAAGCGCGCTTGACGCAGCGCAGTTGCTCAAGGAACGGGGTTGCGACGATATCCGCATCGTGCTGGTGGGGGACGGCGCCCAGCGCGAGTCACTGCAGCAGGAGGCGTCGGAGCGCGGGCTCGACAACGTGGTTTTCACGGGGCGGCGCCCCAAGGCGGAGATGCCGGACTGGGTGGCGTCGAGCGATGTGAACTTGGTACATTTGAAGAAAAGCGATCTTTTCGAAACGGTCATGCCGTCGAAGATCTTTGAAAGTGCCGGCTGTGCCCGTCCGATACTCATGGGGGTAAACGGATTCGCCAAAAAGATCGTCATGGATGCCGAGGCCGGAGTGTCGGTGGAGCCGGAGGATGCGGTCGGCATCGCGGACGCGCTGGAACGGCTTTCTGCCGATCCGGAGTTGTGCCGCCGGCTTGGAGAAAATGCGTGGCGTAACATCGCTTCGCGCTATGATCGCGATGTCCAAGCCGATGATTATCTGAAGATACTGAGCGAAGTGTCGGAGCGGAAAGGCCGATGATTTTCGAACGCTATATCCCGAATAGCGAAAACGCTTTTCAGTTGCCGCGTCAATACCGCATTTGGTGTTATGCGGCGGTGACGGCACTCGGAATGTTGTTTCAGGCCGCGTACTTTTATGCCGACGACATAGTGGATCGGGATTCGGTCTTCTATGCCCGCGGGGTGGAAGTGTGGTATCGTACGGGAGATTTTTCCAGACTCGGGGCGGAGTTGATCTCTTCCGAAAACACAACGGCGATGAAATATTATACGGCCCCGTTTTATCTGTTTGTGCTGAAAACACTGAAAATTGTTTTCCCGGATGTCGGGATCGAGACATTGGCTCGGTGGTGGGGCGCGCTTGTCGGCGGCGCCGCCCTTTGTTTTTCCATGCTTTGTATCGAAATGATATTGAAAGATGATTTGTCGGCGCTTTTGTCGGGGCTCATGTTGGCCATTCATCCGCGTTTTGCCGGACTCGCATACCGAATGCTGCGGGATATGACATATTTGTTCATAGTGATAATGGTGTTGTATTTATGTTTGACCGCACTGCGGAAGCGTTCGGTGTACCCGGCTGCCGCGGCAGGCGGTTTATGCTTCGCCGGTATGTGTTGCCGTATTGAATTTTTGGCGTTTATGGCGGCATTGTGTCCATTGGCGGTTCTGGATATATTGCTGCTCCGCCGCCGCGACATTCTGATTTGGGGAGTTTTTGCCGCCTTTGTCGCTGTGGGATTCGTCGTATGGACATTGGTTATGGGGATCCCGTGGAACTTCTTTTTGGTGTATTTGAGGTATTTCATTGCTTGAATCGGTCACCGAAAGTATTCTGACGATCATCCGGTCTCCGGGCGAGATCTATCTGACGCTGCTGTTCGGCGGAGTGATTCTGCTGATCTGCCGCGTTCGCAGCCGCATCAAGGATCCGGCCGGGATCGTCCTTTGGTTACTTGTGTTCGGGTGTATGTGGCGTATCCTTTACCCGCATGGTATTTCTTCGTCGCGCTACTGTGAATCCCTGCTGTATCCGGTATCCTGGTGCTGCGGTATGTTCGCTGCGTTTTGGCTGAGTCACGATTTGCATCTATTCGGATGGCGTTGTTCCGGGCGATGGATATTTGCCGCCCTGATGTTTCCCATACTGTTCTATGCGGTGGCGAAAGTAGTAAGAATACAACCCAAACCGCTGAAACAGTGCGCTTCGATCATACGTCGGGATTGTGGTTCCGATTCCGGGCTGATCCTTTGTTCCAAGGAGGGCCTGCGGATCGGGTATTATTCCGGATTGGAAACCAAGGCACTTGCGCATGTGGAAAATCTGCATTTCCCGCAGTTGAATGAATTGGTGAAACGCGAGCTCCGGCGTTATCATTACAGCGCGGACCGGGTATATGCGTTGATAGTGCTGTCGCACCGGGAGTCGGATATGATCGCCAAGTGGCGGCAGGACCCCGAAATCCGGGTCGTGGCGGAGTCGGACTATCGCAAACGCAGTTCATCGCGGATAGTGGTACTTACAGCTCCGCCGCGTCCGGAACTCGCATTACGGTCGGTCGCTGTTCCCAACGGCGATTTTTCCACGGTCGCCGCCGGAGCCGTTGCCAAGAATGTTCGGGCGTCGATGGTTCGGCGCGGGGCGCTTTTTTTCCGGGATGAACGGATACTCCTGCCGGCCGGGTGGAATATCTATTCACGGGATCCCCGTGCGCGTGTGTTTTTAGAAGATGGCGCCGATGGACGCCATATCCGTTTGGCGGCGTCTGGAGTGGTGACACTGCTGTACGGCGGCGTTTTTTTGCGTGCTCCGGAATTATGGGGAATCCGCTTTGCCGCATGCGGCAAAGCCGGAACTGTAGTGGAGGTGCGCGTTTGGAAAGTCGATCGCAAGGCGCCGTTGAGCAGGCATGTGACAATAGCCGAGATACGTCCCGGTCCCGGACGGATGGTATATTCGGTGCCGCTTAAAGATTGCGATGTCTCCGAAGGAGGAAATTTTTCCTTTGAATTGGTCGTGCGCGGCGGGGAGGCGGCGATTGATGATGTGGAACTGTTGTATTCGAATGTTCATAACTAATGACATAAAGGGGAATTGATTTGAAAATCATGAGCGTAGTCGGGGCGCGGCCCAATTTCATGAAGATCGCGCCGTTCTGCCGGGCGTTGGCAAAGCATCCGGAGGCAACTCATATTCTCGTTCACACCGGGCAGCACTACGACGTGCGGATGAGCGATTCGTTTTTCGTCGACCTCGGCATCCCGGAACCGGACGTGCATCTGAACATCGGTTCCGGTTCTCATGCCGAGCAGGTCGGGCGGACCATGATCGAATTCGAAAAGGTCGTCCGTGCCGAAAAACCGGACTGGATCGTCGTCGTCGGCGATGTCAATGCCACCTGCGCCTGTTCGATCGTCGCCAAGAAGGAACATGTGAAACTGGCGCATATCGAGGCGGGACTGCGCTCCGGCGATATGGACATGCCGGAGGAGATCAACCGTCTCGTCACCGATCGCCTCGCGGATCTGCTGCTGACCCCGGACCGGATCTCCAATGAAAATCTGCGGGCGGAGGGGGTGCCGGAGTCCCGCATCGCTTTCGTCGGCAACATCATGATCGATACGCTCGAAGCGCAGCGGGACAAAGCCGCCGCGCGGAACGTGACCGAGCTGGTCGAACGGGAACTTCTGGAATCGCGCGCGCTGCCGGCGTTGCCGGATAACGGCTTCGCGGTCATGACCATGCACCGGCCGAGCAATGTGGATCATATCGATATTCTCAAGCCGGTGGTCGATTTTCTCACCGACGAGGTCGCTTCCGATATGCCGCTTTTGTGGCCGATCCATCCGCGGGCCAGAAAGCAGTTGGAGGAATTCGGGCTGTGGAACAAAGTCCGGGAGCGCATAATTTTGCTCAATCCGCTCGGATACCACGACATGCTGCGGCTCAACATGGGGGCGAAACTTATGCTCACCGATTCCGGCGGTCTGCAGGAGGAGTGCTGCGTGCTGGGGACTCCCTGCCTGACGTTGCGTTGGAATACCGAACGCCCGGTGACGTTGCGCGAGCACGGCGGAGCTTCGATGCTGGTCGGCAACGATGTCGGCAAGATCCGCGCCGCTTATCGCGAAGTGCTCGGTTCGCCGCGTCTGCCGCAGCGTCCCGAACTGTGGGACGGGCATACCGCGGAACGGATCGTCGATGTGCTGCTGGCGCGGGCGTAGCCGATACGGTAAAAAGATCTCGATGGCGTACCGTGTGATGCAATGCCGGATCGGTTTGTCGAATGACGCCGTGACCGGTCACAAATTTAAACTCGCG
>CACZPY010000266.1 GCA_902783135.1 uncultured bacterium | reverse complement strand
CAGAACGCCCGCACCTCCGGCGGCGGCACCGTCCAGAACGTGCCGAGCAAGGCGTTCACCGTCGGACCGCAGCAGACATGGAAGGCCGACCGCGTGTCGATCTGGCATCCCGGCCACCACGACAACCCCTTCGGCATGCGGCTCTCGACCTACATGATCGCCAACAAGATCCCCGACAGCGCCGTGCCGATGTCGCTCTTGGCCGAGCACGACGACGTGGTCTTCAACTTCTACGCTCCGGGCTTCGGCGTCTGCGACGTGGAGATGCACTAGTCCATTCGAGGAGTTTTGGCTGACAATGAAGAAAGTTGCAATGGCGATCGCCAGCCATCCCGACGATATCGAGTTCGGGATGTCGGGTACTCTGCTGATGCTCCAGAAGGCGGGGTACGAGATCCACTACATGAACATCGCCAACGGCAGTCTGGGCACCGAAAAGTACGACTACAAAACCATCGTCGCAATGCGCCGCGAAGAGGCGATGAACTCCTGTAAATTGGCGGGATTCGTCTACCACGAGAGCATCTGCGACGACCTCGAGGTCTTCTACTCGCCGGAGCTCTTCGGCAAGGTCGTGCCGGAACTGCGCGACGCGCATCCGCAGATCCTGCTGACCCACGGCCCCTACGATTACATGGAGGACCATGTGAACGCGGGACGCCTCGCCACCAGCGCCGCCTTCTGCCGCGGCATGGGCAACGCCAAGACCTCGCGTCCGGCGGCGAAGTTCGACGATCCGATCACGGTGTACCACTCGATGCCGCACAGCCTGTCCGACAGTCTGCGGCGGCCGGTGATACCGGGCATCTTCGTCGACATCGCGTCGGTGATCGAGAAGAAAAAGGCGATGCTCAGCTGTCACAAGAGCCAGCAGAGCTGGCTGGACGTCAGTCAGGGTAACAACTCCTACACGCAGGATCTGGTCGACCGCGGCGAGTACTTCGGCAAAATGTCGAAGCGCTACAAGTACGCCGAGGGGTGGATCCGCCACAACCCGCTGGGATTCTGCGATCCCGACGACAACCCGCTGATGGAGGTGCTCGGACCTTCCGGAGACGCCTTCATCAACGAGGAGTTCGAAAAGACCACCCGGGTCGAAAACTATATGTGACCACGGGTCAACGACTCCAAACGGGCGACTGCAATCTTGCAGCCGCCCGTTTTGTATCTCCACGAGGCGGGATATGGTTTTTCACCGAATAAAATCATTCTGTGTTTTTCTTTTTCCTCGAACGGTTTGTTCGAGCGAAGCCGGTATACGATGTTTTTTCTGCTGCAAGTCGGCGCGTGAAGCATAAGCCCGGCTTCGCCATAAAAGGTGAAGCCGGGCAGGTGCAGGGCGAGCTCTGCCGGGGATCAAAGGGCGAGCAGCCCTTTGCGGGGCGCGACGAAGCGAAGACCTGCGCGCTCATAAAGAAGCGCGCAGGGGCGGCGAAAAAGGTTCCGCAAAACCGCCCATGCATAATTGCGTAAACGGGTTGTTGCGGAAAGCGGTGTTTGCGGGAAACAGCCGCCCGGAGTCGAGCGAACGGAGTCGAACCGAATAAAAAAGAGAACGTAAATAACGTTGCCGACGACGGGAAGAGCGACCGCCGTCATATAATGTCGCACACCGTCATCGCCCCAAGCGAGGACGGCAAAGCCGTCCGAAGCAGGTGCAGGGTTGGCAACCCTGCCGCAAGGGGTCCGGGGGGTGCGGAACACCCCGGACGTCGGTGCGTGCCACAAACGACCGCATGAAAAATCCCCGAACACCGCATGGATTTCATGCAATATCCGGGGACAGGTTTTGCAACAACCCGTTTTTTTTGCAAGTCAAACGCCGAGGGCGTCTTTCCACGCGGCGAGTTTCTGCGCGCAGGTCAGCCGGGCGGCGGCGGGACTGGTCGAGGGCAGCTGCTCCGCCGCCAACTCCGGGAAGAAGCGCCGCAGATAACTGCGCGCCGCGCCGCCGTTGCAGAGGATCTTTTCGAGGCGCGGCAACCGTTTCACCAGAGCGGGAATGTCGTTCGGACGCGGGGCGCGGATCGCGGAGTCGAGACTGCCCGGACGGACGCACTCCGCGAGCACGTCCCACAGCGCCACGCCATTGGCGCGCAGCGCCGCCAGCCGTTCCGCATACGGCAGATCGGGCGGAAAGCCGTAAAGTTCGCCCATGATCCGCCAGAACGCGTTGTGCCGGAAAGCGTAATACTCCTGACGGCGCAGCGACTCCTCCCCCGGCATCGAGCCGAGGATCAGGACGCGGGCGTTCTCATCCGCCGAGTACGGGAACGATTTTTGCATTGCCATTTGGCGCCTGCCGTGCCTTGCCCGTCGCTCGCTCTGTCGAGCACATCAAGAGCACTCCCTCGCTCGCTTTCCTCGCAAAACGCGGCATGCATCCCAATGGCTTCACAAAAAGGGCGGGACGTTTGATGTACCCCGTCCGCAAACGCGGGTCATATTCCTTTCGCGCCGAAGTTGCCGCTGACCGAAGTCACGCCGTCGTCGCTCGAATAGTTGACCATGTCGTCCAGACGCTTTTTCTTGAGCGCGAACTTGAGGATCTTGTCGAGCATCTCCTCGTAGGTCAGCGCCGACGGCGGCTGCCACAGCCCCGCCGAGAGCGCGCCGGGGATGGTGTTGATCTCGTTGAGGACGATCTGCCCCGTCTTGGCGTCGATCAGGAAGTCCACCCGCGCCACGCCGCTGCAGTAGAGCGCCTGAAACGCCTTTTTTGCGACGCTTTGGATCGTCTCTTTCTGCTCGGGAGTGAGCTGGGCGGGGAACTCGCGGCGCTTGGTCGCCATCCACTCGCCGCCCGCGTATTTATCCTTGAAGGAGAGGAGGTCGCCTTCGGGGAAGAGTTCCTCGCACTCCGAGGCGATCACTTCGGGATCGTTCTCCAAGCCGCACACCGAGCAGTTGAGTTCGCGCGGTTTTTCGAGCGCGGGCTCGACGATCAGCCGCGACGAACGCGAAAACGCCTCGTCCAGCGCGGGGGCGAGTTCCTCCGCGGTCTTGACCCAGCTGATGCCGATGCTCGATCCGGTGTTGACCGGCTTGACGATCACCGGGTATTGGAACTTCTTTTCGATCTCCGCGCGGACGACGTCCGCCGAAGTGTAGTCGGCGCGGTTGAAGACGCAGCAGTCCAGCACCGGCAGCCCCGCCGCCTTGAAGACCAATTTCGATATGTATTTGTCCATACCCAGCGCCGACGCAAGCACATCCGGACAGGCGAAGGGCACGCGCAAGGTGCGCAGCAGCCCCTGCAGCGCGCCGTCTTCGACGTTGGTGCCGTGAACGACCGGCAGCACCACGTCGATATCGGCGACGTGCTTGCCGAAGATGCCGTTTTCCTTCCAGAGCACCGTCCGTCCGCCCTCGACGCGGAAATTCACGCGCAGGCACTGCGTCAGCACGTCGCCGATCCGCGAGAAGTCGTCGATGGTCTTCAGCGCCTCGCCGTAGAAGAAGACGCCGCGCGGGGTCAGGTACACCGGCAGGACGCGGTACTTTTCCGCATCCAGATGCTTCATGACCTTGCGCGCCGAGGCGATGGACACCTTGTGTTCGCTGCTGGCTCCGCCGAAGAGCACGACTACGTTGATCTTCATTTACTGGTTTTCCCTCTCGATATTTTGGAATGAAGTTTGGTTTTCTAATGGTTGTCGGGCAGATTGTTCTCGAAGAGCACCGCCTTGCGCCGCCCGCCCGCGTCGAACTTGGCGAGGATCTCCTTCGCCGCCGCCAGATCGCGCACGACGAAAAGTTTGTCCTCCGGGAAGCCCGCCGCGCGCGCTCCCTCGGCGATGGGACGGCTCGGCTCCTCGCCGATCAGGATGATCCCGTCGCAGACCTTTCCCGCCGCCTCGCCGAAGTCGCGGTTGTATTCGTACTGCTTCGCCCCCAGCTCGAACATCCCCGGAGTGATGAGGATGCGGCAGCAGTCCTTGAAGAGCGAAAGTATGTGCAGCGCCTCCAGACACCCCTCGGGGTTGGAATTGAAAGCGTCGTCGATGTATGTCCCCTCGGGCAGTTCCGCGAGCGTGAGGCGCTTGGATGGCGCCTGGATCTTGGGCGCGTGCGCGGCGATGGCGTCGAGCGGCACGCCGAGGTGGTGCGCCACCGCGATCGCGCCGACGAGGTTCAGCACGTTGTGGCGGCCGAGCAGTTTGGTCGCGATGCGCGCCGACTCGCCCGCGGGACCGCGCACCGTGAACGACACGAACGGGGTCTCTTCGACCTCCTCCGCGCGCCAGTCGTTTTCGCCGATCCCGTAATAGAGGTGCTCGCGCTTCAAACCGTACTCCCGGATCGCCGCGTTGTCGCCGTTCAGAAAGACCATGCCGCCCGGCTGCGCCGCTTCGGCGAGTTCGAACTTGGTGCGGCGCACGTTTTCGAGGGTCTTGAAGGTCTCCAGATGCTGTTCGCCCACCGCGGTTATCACCGCGTGGCGCGGATCCACGAGGTCGCAGATCTCCTTGATCTCGCCGACGCGCCGCGCGCCCATCTCGCAGACGAAGACCTCGTGCGCGAGCGTGATGTTTTCGCGTACGAACTTCACGATCCCCATCGGCGTATTGCAGCTGCCGGGAGGCATCAGCACGTTGTATTTGAGCCCCAGCAGCGACGAGAGGAAATACTTCATGCTGGTCTTGCCGTAACTGCCCGTGACGCCGACCACGATCAAATCGGGATTGCGCGCCAACAGTTTCTTCGCATCGCGGATGTAATAGGCGCGGTACCCGTGTTCGATCGGCCAGTCGAGCCAGTCCGACAGCATCACGATCCACGGGATCAGCGCGCAGCCGAGCGCCGCCGCTTCGGGCCAGTTCCAGTAGCACCCGTCCACCATGATCCACACGACGACGGCTTCCACGACCACCGAGGTCGCGATCAGGTACTTCACCCGGCGCGTGTACTTGAGTTTGCGGAAGGCGCCGCGCGCCGTAAGAACTCCGAGCAGCAGCGCCGCCCCCGCCGCCAAGGCTCCGTAACGGCCGAGCCGCACCGCCAGCGCCCCCGCGATCAGCGCGGGGATCACCGAACGCAGGTTCCGCAGGTTGTGGAACATCCACCGCCAGTGGTCGGCGTGGATGTAGTGGTTCAATTGGAACATGTAGAGATGCCAGATGGTCGCCGCCGCCGTGAAGACGAGCGCGCCGACCGCCAGAAACGCCAGCGAAACGATCTCGAACCAGCTCATCGCAAAAACTCCTTAAGCAGTCCGGAGAACTCCTCCGGACGGTTCAAAAATGCAAAATGTCCCGCGTCGGGAAAGACTTCGAGGCGTGAATCCGGGATCAGCGACTTCATGGTCTCGCCGTCGGAAAGCGGGGTCTCGGCGTCCTGCGCGCCCCAGACGAGCAGCGTCGGTTGGGAGATTTCCGGCAGGAGATGCGCCAGATCCTCGCCGACCACCCGGATCAGGCACTTGCGCATCAGCGGCGACGCCGCCAGATAGTCGCGCGAGGCGAATTTGCGTCCGTAGCGGTCGCGCAGGCCGGGGAAGAGACGGCTCAGCAGCTGCAATATCTTCCGCCGCAGCCGTCCGACAAAACTTCTCCGGCGCCGCAATCCGGCGCTGCCCGTGAGGATCAGCCGGTCGATCCGCCCCGCCGTCGCGGGGGCGCTCGCCAGTTTGATCGCGATCCGCCCGCCGAACGAGTGTCCCAGCACCGTCGCGCGGTCGATGCCGAGCGCGTCCATGAATCCGACCACCCATTCGGCGTAGTCGCCGACGCCCCATTCGCCCGTCGGATCGCCGCTCAGACCGAAGCCGGGCAGATCCGGCGCGACCACTTTGCGCTCTCTGGAAAGATCCTTGAATATACGCTCGAACGAACGCAGGTCCGCGCCCCACCCGTGCAGCAAAAGCAGCCATTCGCCCTCGCCCTGCATCCGGTAGTTCGCGTTCACCCCGCCGATCTTGATGTTCATGCCGTTTTTCTCCGCAAAAGTAGTACGTGCATTAATATATTTTACTCCGCGCGCGTTTGCAAGCGAAATCTCCGGACAATATCGGCTTTGCATTTTCGCTCCGGCGGTGCTATTGTTTGTCCGCAGCAATATAAAGTCGGCATGATCGCCGCAAAACACAGGGGAAAGAGGATGATGAGACCGTTTCCGGCACCGTTTTCCGCCCGTTTT
>CACZPY010000265.1 GCA_902783135.1 uncultured bacterium | reverse complement strand
CACTCGGCTTGGCGTGGTTGTGCTGATGCTCCTTGCTTGTCCTCCGAAGCCTTGGCGAAGGAGGATCGAGTCCGGGACCCGCTACCACTTCTTTTTATTCACTCGGCTTGGCGTGGTTGTGCTGATGCTCCTTGCTTGTCCTCCGAAGCCTTGGCGAAGGATGATCGAGTCCGGGACCCGCTACCACTTCTTTCTCTCACTCGGCTTGTGCGGCGTCGTCTTGAAATATAATGCCCAGGATGTATATTAATTTTTGCAAAATGAGTGGTGTCGCATGAGTTTAAGATCGAAAAAACTTTTGCTCACTGTTGTACTTGCCATGACGACCGCCATGTTGAGCAATGGCTGTGCAACGACTCTGTATATTTGTGCGCAATGCAGCGGCAATGCTCGAAACATCCGTCAGACCAACATACGGCCGTGGGGAAATATCCTGTATGGAGACAGCGAAATGATGCGGGATATTTTGGAGGGCCCGGACGACTATCTGCTGCCGCCGTGGTTGGATCGCTCTCTCAACGTGTGCATCCTCTGTTTGGATTTCCCGATTTCATTTGTCTTCGACATCGTGACCTTTCCCTACCAGTACTGGCGGTATTACCATTTGCCGCCGCCGCCTCCGGATGAGTAAAAACTCCATGAGATCGAAAAAAACAACGCGGTCGTGCTGAATATCGATATGCCGCGCCTAACTACATCGTGAAAGTCGTGTACCTTCCGGATGAGAAAATAAATAACTATCATCCTGACCATCGCCCTCGTTGGCTGAAGATCACACTCGTCGAATAAACCACGATGTTCATCTGATGCGCTGAGCTGATGGGGCGAAAATGAAAAATCCCGCCTTGCGTTAAGCAATGGCGGGATTTTTCATTTCAGAGGGGAAACGATCAGACGTTTTCTTCGATGAAGACCAGACGCACCTGACGGCGCGGACGCGGACCGTCGAATTCGCAGAAGTAGATGCCCTGCCACTGACCGAGCGCCAGTTTGCCGTTGCGGATGGGAACGCACTGCGAAACGCCGATCAGCGACGTCTTGATATGGGCGGCGCTGTTGCCTTCGGCGTGGCGGTATTCGGGATCGGTGGTCGGAGCCATCGCCTCCAGACGGGCGAGGATGTCGTGTTTCACGTCGGGATCGTAGTTTTCGTTTACGGTGAGTCCCGCCGTGGTATGGGGCGAATAGAGCATGCAGACTCCGTTCTTCATGCCGACGGGGATCTTGGCGGCGACCTTCGCCGTGATGTCTATGATTTCGCAGACTTCGTTGCTGTTGACCTGAATTTCCGCCATGAAAAAAGTCCCTTTCCGAAACATTGGCGCGTCAAGCGCCGATTGGCACGCCGGACGCATATTTACCCCATTTACGATATAATGTACAGCAGAATGTATTATTTGCAAGGGGGCATTAGCACTTGTGAGAAAAATATTGCGACAATAATTCGGATGCGGCGGCGTATATGCATTTCCGGGGGGCGGTCGGGCTTGACAATTGCCGGTGTCGGAATTACCTTGTATAAGCGGGTGGGAATCTGTATTGGCGTTTTCCGGAGCGGCTGGTGAAAAGTGTTCGTCTGAAAAAATTTCTGAAGCGGGTGATCTTTACCGATCTGGTGGAGGACGTCTTCGACGGGAAATACCCCTTCGATCTGGATCGGCTGCCGCGGGAGCAGGTGCGTTCCTTCGGCGACGCCAATCCGGACAAGACTTTTTATGTGATCTGGCGCGACAGCCTCGGCAGCGGATTTTTCTCCAATTTCACGCAGGTTCTGGCCCATATCCAGCGGGCGGAGGATCTGGGGATGATCCCGGTGGTGGATTTCGAGAACTTCCGCACCCTCTACAATGTCGACTCCGAAATCGACGGATCGCGGAATGCCTGGGAGTATTTTTTCGATCGGGTGTCGCCTTACCCGCTGGCGGAGGTCTACCATAGCCGCCGGGTCTTTTTCTGCGGCGGCGATCATCCGCGCGGCTACTCCTTCGGGAGCAACGCGGAGTATCGGAGCTTTCTGGAGAAGCACATCCGTTTCAAACCGCAGGTCCATGCGCGCATCGCCGGTTATTCGGGGGAGTTTTCCGGCGGCGACGTGTTGGGCATCCATTTTCGCGGCAAGGAGATCAACACCGCCGCGGGTCATGCCTTCGGACCGACGCCGGAGCAGATCGTCCGTCACGCCGACCGCCTGCTGGACAGTTGCGCATTGAACCGGATATTTCTCGTCACCGAGGAGCAGCGTTTCGTCGACATCCTGAAGCGCCGTTACGGGCAGCGGCTGTTTTTCACCGATGCGTTCCGCGCGGAGAAGGTAAATTCGTACAATTTGAATCCGCGCCCGCTGCACCGTTATCTGTTGGGTCTGGAGGTGCTGGCGGATGCGGAACTTCTGGCGCTTTCGAAGGTGATATTGTGCAGCAATACCGGGGTCGCCCAACATGCGGTGCGCTCGGCGCGGGAACTGCGGAAGGTCGTCTGCATCTTCAACGGCAGAAACAGTCGCAATCATTTGCTGGCGCATTATCTTTACGGGATCCGCCGCCGTCTGCCCCGCAACCTGGGCGGATTGCGCGATGAAGCGCTGGAGTGGTCGGCGGAGGACCTCGCCCGCGAGTTTTTCATCGCCCGCTGACCGGTGACCGCAGGGCAGGGGAGGTCACTTATCCTCGCGCACCAGAAACACGTTGCCTTCGGGGTCGGTGCCGCGCCAGAAGTCGCCGGAGGGATCTTCCTTGAGTTCGTAGCCGCCGAAATACATGCGTTCGCGCAATGCCTTGAGGTCGGGCACGCTGAAGCGCCAGATCACCGCCGAGGCGAAGTGCTCCAAAAACGGCGCATCGGTTTTTTCCAGCGTCAGCAGCGTGGTGTCTGATATTTTGAAACTTGCGACAAACCCGCTGTCGAGCACTGGATCGCCGAATTGCAGAAGTTCGCGGTAAAAAATCCGGCAGCCGTCCAGATCATTGACCCGGATCACGATCTCGACCAATTTTTTTTTCATAACTTAAAATGCCCGTCTTCCCTTGCCAAAACAACAAACATACGATAAATTATAATGGATTGTCTTTTATTGCAAATCCGCCGCGCCGGTTTCGGCGATAAAAATTTGAAAAAAACGTTTTTTTGAGAGGATGAACGATGGCTGTCGATTACAACACCTACACCAATCCGCTCACCGGCCGTTACGCCGGTGCCGAGATGAGTCATATCTGGTCCCCGCAGTACAAGCATTCGACGTGGCGCAAACTGTGGCTGACCCTCGCCACCTGCGAAAAGGAGCTGGGGCTGCCGATCACCGACGCCCAGATCGCGGAACTCGCCGCCCACTTGGAGGACATCGACTTCGAGCGCGTCGCCGAACTTGAAAAGTCGCTCCGGCACGACGTGATGAGCCACATCCGCGCCTACGGCGAGTTGTGCCCGCAGGCGGCGCCGATCATCCACCTCGGCGCGACCAGCTGTTTCGTCACCGACAATACCGAACTCATCCAGATGCGCGAGGCGCTGAAGGTGATCCGCGGCAAGCTCCTGAAGTTGATGAGCAACTTGGAAAAGTTCTGCGACAAGTACAAGTCGCTCCCGACGTTGGGGTTCACCCATTTTCAGCCCGCGCAGCTAACCACCGTGGGCAAGCGTTTCGCGCTCTATCTGCAGGATTTCTTCCTCGACTTCGGCCGCGTCGAGCGGGAAATAGAGGAGATCCCGTTCCGCAGCGTAAAGGGGACCACCGGCACACAGGCGAGTTTCCTCGAACTTTTCGACGGCGACCACGACAAGTGCCGCCGTCTCGAGCGCAATGTCGCCTCCGCGATGGGCTTCGACCATGTGATCGCGCTCTCCGGGCAGACCTATACGCGTAAGATCGACTACTTCGTGCTGGCGCTGCTTTCCGGCATCGCGCAGTCGGCGGCGAAGATGGCCACCGACATCCGGCTCTTGGCGCACATGAAGGAGATGGAAGAACCCTTCGGCGCCAAGCAGGTCGGTTCCAGTGCGATGGCGTACAAGCGCAATCCGATGCGCTGCGAGCGGGCGACCAGTCTGGCGCGTTTCGTGATGAATCTGCCGGGCAACCCCGCCAACACCGCCGCCACGCAGTGGTTCGAGCGGACGCTCGACGACTCCGCCAACCGGCGGATCTCGCTCGCCGAGGCCTTCCTCGCCACCGACGTGGTGTTGAGCATTCTGATCGACGTGACCAGCGGACTGCAGGTGTGGCCGAAGGTCATCGCCAAGCACATCGGCGCCGAACTGCCTTTCATGGCGACCGAAAATCTGCTGATGGCGGCAGTCAAGAAGGGCGGCGACCGTCAGAAACTGCACGAGGTGATCCGCACCCATTCGATGGAGGCGTCGCGCCGGGTCAAGGAGGAAGGCTTGGACAACAATCTGCTGGACCTGCTCCGCGACGCTCCCGAGTTCGCGATGATCCGCGACGAGTTTGATTCTCTGCTCGATCCCGCCGGGTTCATCGGGCGCGCCCCGGAGCAGGTCGCGGATTTTCTGGACGGCGAGATCCGTCCGCTGCTGAAAAAATACGCTTCCGAACTGGCGGGCGCCGGCACCGAAGCGCTGAATGTTTGAGTTTTGCGAGGTGGTATGATGGCTTTTTTGGACAACCGCTATCTCATAACCAATGCGACGGGGCTGGAGCTTTTTGCCGCGATCCGCGAACTGCCGGTCGTGGATCCGCACAACCACGCCGATCTGCGCGAGATCGCACGCAACGAATGTTACCGTGACGCTTGGCAGCTTTTCGCCGCGACCGACCATTATGTGTGGGAAATGCTCCGCAAGTGCGAGGTGCCGGAGGAGCTCATAACCGGCTCCGCGTCGCCGCGCGAAAAGTTTCTGGCGATGGGCAAGGTTTTTCCGCTGATCGCGGGGAACCCCGTCTACGAGTGGATACATCTCGACCTCAAGCGCTACTTCGGGATCGAGGAACTGCTCTGCGAGGAGACCGCCGGGCGCATCTATGACGCGGTCAACGGGAAACTCGCCACCGACGCCTACCGCCCGCAGGCGCTGCTCACCGGCGTGCTGAACGTCGAGGCGATGAGTTCCACCGATGATCTGATCGACACGTTGGAGTACCACGAGCAGGCGAATGCCGCCATCGGCAGACAGCTCATACGCCCGACGTGGCGTCCCGACAAGGCGATGAAGATCTTCGCCCCCGGCTGGCGCGACTACATCGCACAAGTCGAAGCGCGTTTCGGCATGAAGATCCGCCATTACTCCGATCTGTTGGAGGCGATGCGCCGCAGTCACGACTACTTCGCGGAACGCGGCTGCCGCGCCAGCGATCACGGCGTCGATGCCATGCCGGTCGTCGATTACGACGATGCCGCGCATGTTTTCCGCAAGGCGATCCACGGCAAAAAACTTTCCGCGGACGAGATCAACGGCTTCATGGGCGCGTTTCTGGGCGAAGCGGCACAACTCGATGCCGAAAAGGGCTGGGTCATGCAGCTGCACATGGGCGCCGTGCGCGACGTCCGCACCGGACTTTTCCGCGCGTTGGGACCGGATGTCGGCGGGGATGTCTGCAATGTGCACCGGGATTTTCTGCCGGGGATGGTTTCGCTGCTGAACCGCTTCGACGACCGTCTGAAAGTCGTCTTCTACTGTCTTGATCCCGGCGCCCAGGCGACGCTCGCCAGCATCACCCGCGCCTTCGGCGGCAGGGCCAGACTGGGGTCGGCGTGGTGGCTTAACGACACGCCGGTCGGCATGAAGCGCCAACTGGAACTTATCGGTTCGATCGATCTGTTCAGCAATTTCGCCGGCATGGTCTCGGATTCGCGCAAACTGCTCAGTTACGGTTCGCGCTTCGAGATGTTCCGCCGGGTATTGGCGGATGTTCTCGGCGCGATGGTCGAGCGGGGGCAATTGCCGCTCAAGGTGGCGGAGATGCTCGCCGAGCGGATGGCTTATTCCGGGCCGAAGGAATTTTGGAATCTGTGAAAAACAGCAACTTTTGAATACAGGAGTTCGTGAATATGGCAAAGAGTGACCGTTATAAAAATGCCGGAGTGGATATCGATCTGGCGACCCGACTTCTCGCCGACGTCAAGGCGAGCCTCGCCAGCACCCGTCGTCCGGAGATGCTTGCCCCCGTCGGCGGTTTCGGCGGACTGTTTCAGCTGGATCTGAGCAAATACCGCGAGCCGGTATTGGTGTCGAGCATCGACGGCGTCGGCACCAAACTGATGGTGGCGATGATGATGGAAAAGTACGACACGGTCGGCTGCGACATCGTCAATCACTGCATCAACGACATCGCTGTGCAGGGCGCGGAGCCGATCTATTTCATGGATTACATCGGCATCGGCAAACTGCGTTCTCCGCTTTACGAAACGGTGCTTTCCGGCATCGCCAGGGCCTGCAAGGCGGCGAACTGCGCGGTGTTGGGCGGCGAGACCGCCGAAATGCCCGGCATGTACGGCAACGATTTCGATCTGGTCGGCGTGATAACCGGGGTGGTGGAAAAATCGAAGCTGATCACCGGTGAAAGGATCCGTCCGGGGCACGTCGCGATCGGTCTCGGGTCGTACGGACTGCACACCAACGGCTTCAGCTTGGCGCGGCAGATCCTCTTCAAGGAGTGCGGCTATCAGGTGCGCGACTATGTGGAGGAACTCGGCGAAACGATCGGCGAGGCGCTGCTGCATCCGCATATTTGCTATTATCCGGCGATCTCCGGCGCGTTCGCGGCGGGGATCCCGCTCGACGGCATCGCCCACATCACCGGCGGCGGACTTTACGACAATGTGCCGCGCATCCTGCCGGAAGATTGCGCGGTCGAGTTCGATCCGTCGCCGCTGCCGGTGCCCCCGATCTTCAAACTGATGACTTCGCGGGGCAACATCGGTCACGAGGAGGCGTACCGGGTCTTCAATATGGGCGTCGGCATGGTCTGGTTCGTTCCCGCGGAAGCGGCGGAAGCGGCGCTGAAGATCGCCCGCGGCTCCGGCTTCAACGCGGAAAGGATCGGTCGGGTGGTTTCCGGACGCCGCGAAGTCACGGTGTACTGATCTGCCGTTACGGTCGAGACGAGGAGGTCGCAGATGAGCGGGGTTTTCAATTTTTCCGGATCCCGATACGGCAACAGCTTCGCCGGAGCGTTGAAGCGGTCGTTTTCCGCCGTGTGGGCGTTTTTGCCCGTACACTCCTCCGACGACCTTCCCGAGGAAGAGGAACGCCGCCGCTGCTGTGTCGATTCGGTGCTGCGTCAGCTTTTGTCGGATGGATCAGGCGCCGTGGTCGAAGCCAAGTTGTCGGTGCTGCGGAAGCTGTTGGAGGGCGAACACTCCCCCGAAGCGGTGGAACGGCATATCATGCGGGTCAGGGATCGGCAGCTTATTCCGGAGGAGGAAGTCGCGCGGACCATCGGGGAATTTTCCGAATCGGAGCGCCGCAAACTGCTGCACTTCCTGCTGTCGCTGGCGGCGGCGGCGGACAGTCCCGATGAAGCGGTCGGATCCGTGCGGCGGATATTCGTCGCCGCCGGAGAGGATGAAGAAAGCTTCGACCGCTGCAGGGAAGAAACTCTGCTCACCGAGGAACGGCGGCGGCGGATCATCGGTTCCGGCGCGGGGATCGCGGTGGCGCTGGTCGTGATTTTGGTGTTCATCATAACCGCGACGTTGCTGCGTTCCGTGATATTCGGACTTATCCTTGCATATGTGCTGCTGCCGATGGAAAAATATTTGGAGCGGCATGAGCGTAAACAACGCGGAATATCATATTGGATATTTCATATGCTGGCGGTGCCGCTGATCCCGTTGCGCAAACTGTCGCAGCGGTTGATGCGCCACAGTTCCGGCGATGACACCGCATCCGAGACGGAAGCGATCCGCCGTGAACGCCGTATCATCGCCCGCGCGGTGGCGCAGACGTCGCTGTTGGCGTTGGTGCTGGCAAGCGGTATGCTGATGCTGTTTTCGCGGTTGACCATGCGCTATGTCAGCGGTATCCGGCACTCGTCCGTCTCCGTCACGGTCGTGAGCGATCCCGCCGCCGGCAGCAGCCGGGAGACCCCGGCTCCGCGAACCTATGAGGAGCGGTTTTCTCAACTGCTGAAGCAGATCGATGAGCGTTTGGACGATTTCAGCGCGACGTTGGGGCGTTTGCCGGCGGTCAAGTTCATGGTGGATCAGGTGGTCAAGTTCCTGCGGGACGAAAAAACGCGCCGGGAAATCATAACCGCGTTGCTGAAGCGCAGCGGCGGAGTTTTTTCGCTGACCGCCGAGGTGCTGGGGGTGATCGGAACGATCATCAGTGACCTGCTGCTGACCGTGTTTTTCGCCATGCTGTTCCTGATGAAACTCGCGGAGTTCTGCCGCGACGACGAAAGCGAGGGGCGGAAAAGCGAATATCTGGTGCGCACGGTATTCAACGGCAACTGGCTGCCCTATACCGACGACGTGATCGTCGGCGAGGCGAAACGGATCATCGGCGGCATCATGGAACGGTTGCGCATCTGGCTCCGCGGATATCTGACGCTGATGTTTGTCGATGCCGTGGTCTATACCTGTGTGTTTTTCTTTCTGCGGGTACCGTATTTTCCCGTGTTGGGGGTCATTGCCGGATGCGGTATCCTGCTGCCGTATGTCGGTCCCATCCTCTCCTGTATGCTGACGCTGTTGGTCACGTTGGCGGTGGGTGGCGGTTCCGGAGTGCAGCTGGCGGGGATCGTGGCGGCATATCTGCTTTACAACGGCGTGATCGAGCAGTTCATTTTCTATCCGGCGGTGATCGGTGAATCGTTGGGACTCACCACTCTGGAAACGATCGTGGTGGTGCTGTTGGGGGCGGTGCTCGCCGGTATTCCCGGTATGCTGCTGGCGCTGCCGACCGCCAGCGTGTTGAAATTTCTGATACCGAAGATCCACAATTATATCCGGATGCGTAAGGTGGGCGGTGAAGGACAATAGTCCTTTTCGGCGGCCCGGCAGGGTGTGATACGGTCAAGTACATGGCGGTCCGTTTGGGGCGCGGAGTGAGCATAGATGAGAAAACTGTTGCTGAAAGTGTTGGCGGCGGCGCTCCTTTGTTCGTTTTGGAGCGGCTGCAGTCATGAGGTCGGCATAAGGCGGGCGACGGCGGCGGAGCGGAGGGCTTACAGTTCGGAGCAGATATCCGGCGACGAACTTTCCGTGGAAACGCTGAATTTGTTGGGTAATTATTCGCTGACCGAGCTGTTGGATCAGGATCCCGATCGTCTGATCTCCGAACTGAACAAACTCTTCATGCGCGAGCCGCGAGTCAGATTTCTCACCGCGCTGGCCGATGTGGCGCTCTATTCCGGGCGCAGATCGTCGTCGCGCGACCGGGATGTCGCCATACGTTACTATTTGAACGCCGCGATGTATGCCGTGGCCTATTTCGATCTGTGCGACGGGCGTGCCTCGTCCTACGATCCGACCGGTCTGCGGATGATGCTGATATACAACGAGGCGGCATCGGAACTGTTCGACTATCTGAGTTCGCGCCGTCTGCTCGACAAAAGCGGTTACGAACTGAGTTGCGTACTAGGCGGCAAGGTCCGGTTCGAGGAACCGTGCTACGATCTCCCGGTCGGGCGGGAACAGATCCGGAATATACTGCTCTGCGCGGATTACCGTCCGCAGAATCTGACCCATGCCAGCCGGCATTTCGGCATCGGCGCTCCGCTCATCATCGGCATTCGCCAAGGAAAAAACGGTGTGGGCTTCGCGGAAAACCAGACTATCCCCGGTACGTTCGTCATCAAATTCCGTATGCGCGAAGCCAAGTTGTGGGGCGATTTTTCGGCGCAGGTCAACATCATCCACCCGGGTAAAACCTCCACCGTGGATGTCGGGCGCCGCCGGCTGCCGTTGGAGCAGGACCTTTCCACCCCGCTGGCATATATGGTCAAAGATCCCCCGCTGATCAACTTCATCAACTACACCCGGCTGCCCGGGGCGTCGCAGGAAATGCAGGGATTGTACCGGCTCGGTCCGCCGGATGACGCACGTATTCCGGTGGTGCTGGTCCACGGACTGTTGTCGGATACCCGGACGTGGCTGCAGATGGTCAACACGCTGCAGAGCGACGAGGATATCGCGCGCAACTATCAGTTCTGGGGATTCAGCTATTCCAGCGGCAATCCGATCTTCTACTCGGCGTGGCAGCTGCGCAAGGCGCTGCTGCGGGAACGGGAGCGGATGGTCGCGGAAAAGCGCCCGACCGAAAAGTTCGACCGCATGGTGATCGTCGGTCATTCGATGGGCGGATTGCTCACCCGGCTGGTGATCAGCAGTTCCGGCAACGCGATCGCCAACACCGCCGGACGCGGCAAGCTGGAGGCGGCGCTGCGGCGCTTTTCCCCGGAGGAACGGCGGACGATCGACGAAGTCATCAAATTCGAACCTCTCCCCTTCGTTCACCGGGTGGTTTTCATCGCCACTCCGCATCGCGGGTCGCAGCTCGCTCAGACGTGGATCGCCCGTGTCGGCGCGTCGCTGATCCAGATCCCCAAGGACATGATCCGGCGCAACCGGATCATGCTGGAGGCGGTGCTGGGGGATAATATCGCCGCCAAAACCGGGCTTTACATCACCGGAGTCGACAATCTCGATCCCGACAGCAATGCGCTGAAAATGCTGAATTCGCTGCCGATGGCGGACGGATTGATCATCCATTCGATCATCGGCAATACCGATGGCGGCGGCATCCCCGGCGGCAGTGACGGCGTGGTGCCGTATTCCAGCAGCCATATCGACCATGTGAAAAGCGAACTGGTGGTGAAGTCCGGGCACTCCGCCCAGCGGGAGCCGCTGGCGATCCAGGAGATCCGGAGGATACTTCTGGAGCATTTGAAACAGTTTCCCGATTCCGCTATCACGCCGCCGCTTCTGCTGCCGGTCGCCAATCCGAGGGAAGGGGACGCGCGATGATCGATCTGGTCGCAGAGGCGCAATCGCGCCGCCGCCGCGCGTTTCCGGTGCTGATCTTCGAGGATGAACACGCATTACGCGAGGCTCCCGCTCAGGCGGACGAACTCTATGAATTGATCCGCAGCGCGGATTGCATCCCCCTGGAATGCGAGATCGTCAAAACCCGCACCGGGCATCCCAAGTTCCTGATGGGCAGCGGCAACGCGGAGCGCATCGCCCAGTTGGCGCAGGAGTGCGAGGCGGACTGCATCGTTTTCGATACGTCGCTGTCGCCGTCACAGCAGCGCAACTGGGAACGTCTGGCGAAGTGCGCCGTCATCGACCGCGAGGAACTGATTCTTGACATCTTCGCCTCCCGTGCCCGCAGTCGTGAAGCGGTGCTTCAGGTGGAATTGGCGCGGGCGCAGTTCATGCTGCCGCGGCTGACCGGCGCGTGGGGACACTTGTCCCGGCAGCACGGCGGCGGCGCCATAACCCGCGGCGAAGGCGAGGCGCAGATCGAAGTCGACCGGCGGCTGCTGCGTCAGCGCATCCGGCAGTTGCGCGGCGAATTGGAGGAGTTGACCCGTCAGCGCGGGACCCAGCGCAAGGCCCGCCGCCGCCGTCCGGTCAGTCAGGGGGCGATCGTCGGTTACACCAATGTCGGCAAATCGAGTCTGCTGCGGGCGTTGACCGGTGCCGAGGTGCTGGTCAAAGATCAGTTGTTCGCCACGCTGGATCCGTCGTCGCGGCGGATGGCGGAACTGCCGGATGTGGTTTTGAGCGATACGGTGGGGTTTGTCCGGCGGCTGCCGCATGCGCTGATCGAGGCGTTCAAATCGACTTTGGAGGAGGCGGCGCAATCGGATTTTCTGCTGCTGGTGCTGGATATATCCAGTCCGCAGCTGGACATGGAGTTCGAGACCACTCTCGGCGTGCTGAAGGAACTCGGCGCGGAGGAAAAGAATATCCAGATCGTCTTCAACAAGTGCGATCTGATCGATCCGGAGAGCGATGCGGTGAAGCTGGCGCGTCTGCGTTCGCTGTTCCCCGACGCGGTCTACATTTCGACGCGCCGCGGCGACGGCTTGGACGAACTGCGTTCCCGGATCGGCGCGTTGAGTTCGGGATCCCGGCGGACGATGCATGTCCTGCTGCCGCCGTCGCGTCACGATCTGGCCGCGTTGGCGCATCGCTGCGGCGAAGTCTATGAAGAGACGTACACTCCGGATGGCGGGGTGGAAATGCGTTTTGCCATCATCGGAAAATATCAGCATAAATATATGGAGTTTGAAGTATGACCTGCTGTCGGCTGAAATTGCTGTCGCTTCTGGCGGCGGCGGCATTGTTGCGATGGCTGCCGCTGGCGGCGGCCGGTCTGTCGCCGTGGGACGAATGGCGTCTGGGGTACACCAACTTCGAGATCGGTGAGCAGACCCGCAATCGCGGCGATTACACCGCGTCGCTGGAGGCGTTTGAAAAATCGCTGCGCCACTATCAGGCGGTCAAACGTGCCCGTCCGGATTGGAACCAGAAGGTCATCCGCGAGCGTCTGAACGCCTGCGAAAAGCAGATCGCCGAATTGCGGCGGCTGCTGGGCGAAAAAGCTCCGGCAGCGCAGCAGACGGCGGAAACGAAAAAAAACGATGATGGCTCCGTCCCGGCCCAACAGAGTGCCTCCGGCGCTTCGGAAGAATCCGGCGAGACGGTGCGTCGGCTCCGCGCCGAATTGGCGGAACTTTCCGCCGAATTGGATGAACTGCGCCGGGAACGCGCCAGCCGCCGCAATTACGAAAACGAGATCGCCAATCTGATCCGCGATCAGCGGATCGCCCGGGAAAAGTACGCGCTGCTGGAAAAAAGTTACGGCAAGTTGCAGGAGGAACTCAAAAAACCGGAATCTTCCCTGCGCGAACTCCGCAAGCAATTGGTGGAAAAAAACGAACGTCTTGCGGATGCGGAAAGGACCGTCCGCATGCTCGAAGAACGTTTGCGGCAGGGGGAACAGACGGCGCAGGAACTCAACCGCGACAAAACTCAACTGCGCGCCCAGATTCGGCGCATGGAGGAGGAACTTCAGCGCGGGCAGCGGGAGTCCGGGACCATTCAGTCTTCGCTCGAAGCGGAGCGGACGCGGCTGCGTCGGGCCGAGGAGCGCAATGCCGATCTGGAACGTGATCTGGCGGATTGCCGGTCGCGGATCGCCGGATTGGAGAAATCTTTGCGCGAAGCCGTCGAACGGAACAAAGGGGTGGTGGTCCCCGCCGTCGATGTGGAGGAAATGGCACGTCTCCGCGCCGTGGCGGATGCCGCGGGGAAACGGGCGGAGCAGTTCCAGCAGCAATGCGTTGCGCTGCGGCGCGAGAGTGACGAATTGCTGAAAAAACTTCAGACCGCGGAACAGTTGCGCCGGCAGAGCGAATCGGGGACTTCCGCACTCCGGAACGAGGCGGAGCATGAGCGTTCGCGCGCGGATTCTCTGGCGGACGAATTGGCGAAGGCCCGTGAACGTCAGCGTCAGCTCGGCGCCGAACTCAAGCGGGTTTTGGCGGAGCTCGAACCCTTGCGCAAGCGCTTGGCGAACCGGGACAGCGAGGACTTCAAAGGCATGGTCGAGGCGCGCTCCGCGCTGCGCAAACAGGAAACCGAGATCACCGCGCTCAAAACGCGTGAAGCGGAACAGAACGTGGTGATCGCGGAGGAGAAAAAACGCGCGGCGGCGCTGCAGTCCAAATTCGACGCTGTCCAGCAGGCGCTCATCAAAGCGCGCGGGCGGATCAAGAGTGCGGAAGACGAACTCGCCGCCGTACGAGTGGAAGCGGAAAAATTCCGCGAGATGGCGCCGCGCTATCAGGAGTTGGAACGCAACTTCAAGGCGCTCAATCGTGAAAATCAGGAAAACCGGATCAAGTTGGCTGCCGCCAGTCCGCGCGAAGCCGAACTGCGGCGGATCAAACTGCGGCTGGTGGAACTGGATCAGCTGAAAAATTCGCTGGGGCGGGAGCAGCGGCTCACCGCCGAATTGGCCGCGGACAAGAAACGTCTGCAGCAGGAATTGGAGCAGTTGCGTCAGTTGGGAATGGAATTGGCATCCGCCCGCAAGCAGCTCGAAAATCTCAAGGCGCTGCAGCGGGAAGTCGCGGAATTGCGCCGTGTCAACCGCGACACCGTTTCCCGGCTGGAAACGATGAAAAAACTCGAAGACGAATTGGTGGTCGCCAAGAAGTCGCTGATCGAAAGCGGCGCCGCCCAGTTGGAACTTCACGAGGTCAAGATCGCTTACGCCAAAGTTTTGTCGGAACGGAACGCGGCGGCGACCGAAGCGGCGCGGCTCCGGGATGAGATCGCCGAATTGTCGTCGCGCGAGAAGCGTTCGCGCGAGATCTCCGCCGCCGCGGTGAAAGAGGCGGCGCGGCTCCGCAATGAACTTGCTTCGGCGGGGGTGCGGGAAAAGAATGTGGCGAAGACTTTGAGCGATGCCGAAACCGAGGCGGCTCGGCTCCGGCAGGAGTTGGCGTCGGCGGAACAGCGGGAAAAGAATGCGGCGAAGACTTTGAGCGATGCCGAAACCGAGGCGAACCGTCTCCGGCAGGAATTGGCTTCGGCGGGGCAGCGGGAAAGGAATGCGGCGAAGACCTTGAGCGATGCCGAAACCGAGGCGGCCCGGCTTCGGCAGGAGTTCGCGCAGTTGGAAAACAGAAAAAAACATTCGCAGGAGGCCGAACTGGGATTGGCGCAGACGCTGGAAAAAACCCGTCAGCAATTGCGCGCGGCGCAGGACCGGGTCGAAAAACTCGAAGCCATGTTGCCGCAGTTGGAGCAGTTGCGCAAGCTCAACAACGAGTTGATGCGCGCACGCTCCTTCGAGGCCGAGCTGTTGAAGGCGCGCGCCGCGTTGGGCGAACTCAGCCGCTACAAGGATGAACTTGCCGGCGTCACCAAACTCAACGAACAGCTGGCGCGGGAAAAGGCGGAGCTGGAAAAGGAGCTGGCGCGCCGTCCGCGTCTGCAATTGCAGGATCAGCAGGAAGAACACCTGAAACTCGTTCGCGCCGCCACCCGGGAAAAGCCCGAAGATTATATCGCCGAGGGCATCCTCGCGGACAACTCCGGCAGTACCGAACTGGCGATCTGGAACTACCGCAAGGCGCTGTGGCTGGAACCGGCTCAGCCCGAGGCCTCGGAGCGGCTCGGTCTGCTGCTGCTGAAACGCGGCGATTATGAAGAGGCGGCGCGGCTGCTCGCCGTGGCGCGGACGGCGATGCCGAACCGGGTGGATCTGGCATTGGCGATCTCCCGCGCCTACTTGGGGCAGAAGCGCTTCGGAAATGCGCAGGCGATCCTGGAGCCGCTGCTGAAGCGCTATCCGGAAAACGGGGAACTCCTGACGGTGGCGGCGTTGGCGGCGGCGGACGGCGGCGATGCGGCGAAGGCGGAAAAGTATTTGAAACTGGCGATCCGTTATCTGCCGGATTCACCGGAGCCGCGGGTCGAATTTTCCCGCTTGCTGGTCCATCAGGAGCGGATGGACGAGGCTTCCGCATCGTACGAAAAGGCGAGGCTGATGGGGGCGAAGCCGGATACGGAACTCGAACCCATCCTCGGCCCGCGGCTGGATAAGCGGCGCGAGCTGGAGGCATTTATGCACTCGGCGATGAACGAAGCTTTCGACAATAAGGATTATCGCGGTGCGGCATGGTACTGCAAGCAATTGCTCGAACTGAACCGCCGTCCCGAATATTTCACCCCGCTGTTGGCGCTGGCACGCTTGCTTGGCGGCGAATCCGGCGGGGCGAGGGAAACGCTTACCTTCAATTCGGAGAGCGCGCAGGGCGCATTGGTGCTGGCTCTGATCGAACTCAGAGAGGGAGATCGCCAGGCATTTTCGGCGGCGGTCAGACGGGCGTTGTCGTTGAATCGCGGGCGCCCGGTGGTGATCGATACCGAATGGCGCAATTTGGGATTCGCACTGGATGCGGCAAAGGCTTCCGCCGGAAGCGCCGCCGCCGAACTCGGCGCCGCCTATCGTTGGGAAGCCGCGCGGTAATCGTCGGAAGCGACGATCAGCGCCACCTCGTCGCAGCAGTTGTTCTTGGGGCAGTTGCGGCAGTCGCTCCAAATCTTTTCCGGGAACATCTCGCGCCGGACGGTGTGAAAGCCCTGCTTGGCGAAGAATTCGGGCTGTCCGGTCAGGGTGAAGACCCGCCACTTCGAGCGCATGGCATCCACATCCCCGAGAATCTTGGCGATGATCGCGCGCCCGATGCCTTCGCCCTGACGGTGCGGGGCGACCACCAGCGAACGGACCTCCAGCAGATCGTTGCCGAAGTCGCGGATCGCCGAGCAGCCGCAGATGCCGGTCGCGTCTTCGGCGACATAGAAATTCCGAAGATAGAAGAGTATGTCCTGCTGACTGCGCCGCAGCACGATGCCCAGATCGGCATAATGTTCCAGCAGCGAGTGGATCGCCGGAACGTCTTCCGCGACCGCCTTGCGAATGGTGAGTCGGTTCATTTGGTCCCGGAGGTCTTGGCGGCGGTTTTCTTCGCGGATTTGTCCGACGCGCTCTTCTTCGCCGGAGCGGTTTTTTTTGCCGGAGCCGGTTTGATCCCCGACGCCGCGGGATCGATGAGCAGCGTCCCCATGACGCGGAATTTTTCGTAGCGCTGACGCTTCAGCTCCTCGCCGTCGAGTTTTGCCAGCAGCTTCAAATTGGCGGCGATGGCTTTGCCGACTTCCGCGATCGCCTTTTCCGGATCGCTGTGCGCGCCGCCGACCGGCTCCAATATGATCTCGTCGGCGACTTTCAGCTCCAACAGTTTCCGCGCGGTCAGGCTGAGCGCTTCGGCGGCCTGCGGCGCGAAGGCGCGGTCCTTCCACAAAATGGCGGCGCACCCCTCCGGCGTGATCACCGAGTAGTAGGCGTTTTCCATCGCCAGCATCCGGTTGCCGACGCCGATGCCGAGCGCTCCGCCGGAGCCGCCTTCGCCGATGATCACGCAGAGCACCGGCACTTTAAGAGAGAACATGTCACGCAGATTCACGGCGATCGCTTCCGCGATGTGGCGTTCCTCGCTGGTGATGCCGGGGAACGCTCCCGGAGTGTCGATGAAGGTTATGATCGGCACTCCGGCACGGTCGGCGAGGCGCATCAGCCGCATCGCCTTGCGGTAGCCTTCGGGATTGGGCCAGCCGAAGTTGCGCATCATGTTCTCCCTCATGTCGCGCCCCTTCTGGGTGCCGATCACCACGACGGGAGAACCGTTTAACTTCGCGAAGCCGCCGACGACCGCCTTGTCGTCCTTGAACCTCCGGTCGCCGGAAAGTTCGAGAAACTCGGTGAACAGCTGCTCGATGAAATCCAAGGTGTGCGGCCGCTGCGGGTGCCGCGCCAGCTGGACCCGCTGCCAGGGCGTCAGGGCGGAATGGATCTTTTCGCGCATTTCGTTCAGCCGTTCGGTCAGCGACTGTATTTCGCCGGATACATCGATTTTGTTGCCGCTGGAAAGCGATTGCAGCTCGTCGATCTTCTGCTGCAGTTCCGCCAGAGGTTTTTCGAAATCCAACACAAAGTTGTTCATCGGTCATTTCTCCAATTTTTTGACGTCCGCTTCGCCGGGGATGATCCGTACCGGGGTCCCGGTGGGCGCGAGATAGTACAATATGCCGACATCGCGGTTGCGCATCCGCACGCAGCCGCGGCTCCAGTTTTTGCCGACGGTGCTTTCGTCGCCGGTGCCGTGGATGCCGTATCCGATCAGCGGTTTATCCGGGCTGCCGGATCTCGCCAATTTCAGGAAATAATCGCCGAGCTGGTTTTCCGGATCGCCGTAGGGGATGATTCTGCCGTCGGTGGTGTACCAGTCGGGATGGCGCAACCGGGTGGAGATCACGAAATCCGCCGCCGGCGTGCTGTTCATGCGGCCGAGCCCGACCGGGAAGTTGGCAAACGCCTGCCAGGAGCCGTCCGCCGAGCGTTCGAGCAGCAGTTCGCGGCGCGATTTGTCGATGGTTATGCGCCACGGACCGGGGATCAAACGGAGTTTCTGCCCGATCCGGATATTGTCGTTTTTGAGTTTGTTGAAGTACCGTAACGCCTCGACGGTGGTGCGGTGCCGCGCCGCGAGCCGGCTCAATGACTCGCCGGGACGCACGACGACGAGTGTCCCCAATTCTCCGGTACTGCCGGAATAAAGCGGGGCCAGACGCGGATCTTCGGCGGCGGGCGTTTCCGGTTTCGGAGCGGAGGGAAGCTCTTCCGGGGGATCTCCTGCCCACGGTTTGCCTTTCTGCGGAAATTCGGTGGCGTCGGCGGGCGAAACGGTGTTTTCCCCGGAATCTTTTGCGGGCGCGTCCGCGACTTGCTCCGGTTTTTCTCCGCCGCCTGCGGACGGGGCATCTTCGACTGCGGAAACTTCGGTCCCGGAGTTCGTTCCCGCGACCGGGGCGGTGGCGTTTCCGCCTTCCGGCGATCCCGGTGTTCCGGAAGCCGCTTCGGTCGCGGCGGGCACCGCCGGGGTGACGTCGGCGGCGGGCGCCGGCTTGTTGCCGGGAAACAGCGTTTCGTGCGGCACGAGGCAATAGATGATGCCCCCCGTCGCCGCCAGAACGAGGATGAACAGAACGAGCAGACGGACGCGCCGCGTACCGGATGCGGAGCGCTGCGCGCGATCGACGCCGTATCTGTATTTAAAGTCGTTCATGGGTAATGATGTTCCAACGATTTTTACGATTTCATAATATACGGCTTATCAGCGGTTTTTTCAAGTCTGCGGACGGGGCGTCGGCAGTTGAAAAAGCGGCATTGCGGAATTATATTTAACATGGCGGCGGAGCCGATGAAGATGCGGTGCCCCGCCCGCTTGGAAAACCGGAGATGCAAACGGCAAAATGAGTTTGATATTGGGTATAGAAAGCAGCTGCGACGAGACCGCTGTCGCGGTCGTGGAGGACGGCGACCGGGTGGTGTCCAGTGAAGTCGCCTCCCAGATCGCGGTGCACGCGCAGCACGGCGGCGTGGTCCCCGAACTGGCGGCGCGCGAACACCTGAAGGCGCTGGATCCGGTGTTGTCGGCGGCGCTGGAGCGGGCGAACGTCGCGCTGCGGGATATTTCCGCGATCGCGGTGACGCAGGGGCCGGGGCTGATCCCGGCGCTGCTGGTCGGGTTGAGTTTCGCCAAGGGGCTGGCGGCGGGCAACCGGCTGCCGCTGATCGGTGTAAATCACTTTTTCGCCCATATCTACGGGGCGTTCTTGGACGGCGGGCGCGAGCGACTCGCGCGACGCGACACCTATCCGCTGCTGGCGCTGGTGGTGTCGGGCGGGCACACGTCGCTGCTGTTGGTCTCGGAGGATGGTTCGGCGCGGCAGCTGGGATGCACCATCGACGACGCCGCCGGTGAAGCGCTGGACAAGGGCGCCAAATTGCTGGGACTGGGGTATCCCGGCGGTCCGGCGATCCAGAAGGCGGCGCAGGGCGGCGATCCTGAAGCCTTCGACTTTCCGCGCCCCCTGACCGGCGCGGCGGGCAAGGCGCTCAGCGACGACAACCGCTACAATTTCAGTTTCAGCGGCATCAAGACCTCGCTGTTGTACAAACTCCGCGACTTGACGGCGGGGCAGGGGACGGCGCTTGCGCCGCAACTTCTTGCCGACATCGCCGCGAGTTATCAGTACGCGGTGGTCGATGTGCTGGCGCGCAAGGCGATGGCGGCGGCAAAGGCGTTCAAGGTGCGGACCATAGTCGCGGCGGGTGGCGTCGCCTGCAACGCCGAGTTGCGGCGGGTGCTGGCGGAGCGTCTGCCCAAAAATGTGGAACTTCTGATCGCACTGCCCAAATACTGCACCGACAATGCGGCGATGGTCGGCGGCTGCGGCTGGCACAGTTTCCGAAAGGGCGCGTTTTCGCCGCTCGACATCGATGCGTTTGCACGGCTTCCCGTCATCAGCCGGGTGCCGTTCATATGACAACATGCAACGGATGATTTCAAGATGAACAAACCTGAACTTATGGTCTTCGATCTGGATGGCACGCTGATCGATTCGATGCGGGATCTGACCGTGGCGATCAACGCGATGCGCACCCATTACGGGCTTGCCGAGGTCGATCGGGCGACCGCCACCACCTTCGTCGGCAACGGCGCCGTGAACTTGGTGAAGCGCGCGCTCGGCGACTGCGGCGCGGAGTTCGATGCGGCGCTGAAGTATTACCGCGACTACTATGCCGCGCACCAGCTGGTGCACACCGTGCTCTATCCCGGCGTCGCGGAGGGGCTGGCGGAACTCCGCCGCAACGGAGTGGTGCTGACCGTGGCGACGAACAAACCCTCCTCGGACGCGGTGGCGATATTGAAAGCGCTCGGGGCGATGGACTACCTCGCGGCGGTGAGCGGCGGCGACGCCGGAGTGCCGCTCAAGCCGGCTCCGGACGTGCTGCTGCAGTTCAAGGAACGCTTTAATGCGTCGGAGTGCTGGATGGTCGGCGATCACTATACCGATCTGGAAGCGGGGCGGCGCGCGGGATTTTTTCGGGTGTACGCCCGTTACGGTTTCGGACAGCCGCGGGAGGAGACTCCCGATCTCGTCGTCGATTCCTTTTCCGGACTGGTCGATGCCGCGTTGCGCGGCTGACCGTATTGCATAGAAAACCAACCGAGGGAGAAACGGATCATGAGCTTGGATTTGCATGTCGATCCCGACAAGTGCGTGGGTTGCGGGATGTGCGTCGCGGATTGCAACACCCGGGCGATAGAGCTGGATGGCTCCAGCCGGACTCCCCGTTGGGCGGAGAACGGCGAGGCGCGGTGTTTCCGCTGTCAGCACTGTCTGGCGATCTGCCCGACGGGGGCGCTGTCGATCATGGGCAGGAGCGCAGACGGATCCGCGGCGCGGGTCCGGGGGCCGGAACCCTCCGAATTGTTGAATCTCATCAAGTGCCGCCGCAGCTGCCGCAGTTACCGCCGGGAAGGGGTGGACAAGGCGACATTGGACAAACTCAAGGACATGCTCGCATGGGTGCCGACCGGGGTCAACGACCACCGGCTGTTCTTCGGCTTCATCGACGACGTCGAGGTGATGGAGAAATTCCGCAAGGATTTTCTGGCGCGGCTGCTCGAACTCATCCAGCGCAACGCCCCCGGCGCGGAGCGCTTCGGGCGCTACCGCGAACGGCTGATCCACGGCGATGACGTGATCTTCCGCGGCGCGCCGCACATGGTGCTGGCGTGTACCCCGGCGGATGCCCCGTGCGCGGACATCGATCCCGTGATCGCGTTGAGCTACTTCGAACTTTACGCGCAGTCGCTGGGGCTGGGGACGCTGTGGTGCGGGCTGTTTTTGTGGTCGATCCAGCTGATGCCGGAGTTTCTGCCGCGCTTCGGGATGCCGGAAGGGTATGTCCCCGGTTACGCGATGATGTTCGGAAACACCGGATTGAACTACCGGCGCTCGACCCAGCCGCCGCCGGTGCTGCTGTACTCGATGCAGGGTTGATTTTTCGATGATCGTCGCACCGGACACGCCGGAGTTCCGTGCCGCCAAAACCGTGGCGATGCGTTTGCAGGAAGCCGGGTACGCCGCGAATCTGGTCGGCGGCTCCGTTCGGGATCTGCTGCTCGGCGCGGTCCCGCACGACTTCGACCTCGTCACCGTTGCCACTCCGGAGGAACTCGAGGAAGTGTTTCCCGGCGAATGCGAACTCGTGGGGGCGAGTTTCGGCGTCTCGCTCGTGAAGCACGGCGGAACGGCGATCGAAGTCGCCACCGCGCGCGAGGAGCGCAACTACCTTGACGGCCGCCACCCCGAAAGCGTCCGCTACACCCGCGATCTGAGTGTCGACGTGGCGCGGCGGGATTTCACCGTCAATGCGTTGATGTACGACCCCGTCAGTGGAGAAGTCATCGACCATGCGGGCGGCGTCGCGGATTTGGAAAAGGGCGTGATCCGCTGCGTGGGCGACCCGGAGCGGCGCTTCGGCGAGGACTATCTGCGGATGTTGCGTGCGGTGCGCTTTGCGGGGCGGTTCGGCTTCGACCTCGACCCGGCGACGCATGCGGCGCTGAAAAAACTTTCTTCGAAGTGTTCGTGTTTGAGCGGCGAGCGGGTGCGCGAGGAGATGTCGAAGATACTTTGCTCACCGCGGGCGGCGGAATCGGTCAGGCTGATGCTGGATACGGGACTGTTGGCGGCGGTGTTGCCGGAAGTTTCCGCCCTCGCCGGGGTGGAACAGCCGCCGCAGTTCCACCCGGAGGGCGACGTCTTCACCCACACCTGCCTGATGCTGGAACACATGGCGCTGTCCGCGCCGAACCTCGCGTGGAGCGTGCTGCTGCACGACGTCGGCAAGAAAGCGTGTTTCGGTCACGACGAAACGGGCAGAATACGCTTCTTCGGCCACGAGGCGGTCGGTGCGGAACTCGCGGAAAAGATACTGGAGCGGCTGCGTTTTTCCGTGGCGGACCGGGAGTGCATCGTTGCCGCGATCCGCAACCACATGCGTTTCGCCGCCGTGCACGAGATGAAAAACGCGAAACTCCTGCGGTTGCTCGCGGACGATAACTTCGCCCTGGAACTGGAACTGCACCGGCTGGACTGCATATCCTGCCACGGCAAAATGGAGTGCTTCGTCTATCTGCTCGACAAACTGCGCGAGATGCCGGAAATTAAACTCCCGCCGCCGCTGATTCTGGGGCGCGACCTCGTCGCCGCCGGAGCCGCGCCGTCGCCGCGCTTCGGCAAGGTACTGCACGACATCTACGAACGTCAACTTTCCGGCGAGTTCGCCGACCGCGACTCCGCGTTGCGCGCCGCGCTCGAAATGCTGTGATCCGCAACGTCAGTTTCGGTCATTTATCCCAATCGCCCGGCGGCGGTCCGTAACGGTTCGCTTTCGGCTCCGAGTGACGCCGCCACAGATCGCTCTGGCTTCGTCCGTCGAGCAAAAGTCTCCAGCCGCTGCGACCGAGATCGTGCTCGCGGCGGACGCAGAGCGCGATGAACGGGACGATCCAGCACAGCCCGATGAACAGATGGAGCGCGATGCCGGAAAACATTACGGTATGGTTTTTTGTCATCGCACCCAGAATTATGACCGATATGCCGGGCACGGCAAGCAATACCGAGTACAGTATACCCGCGCGGAACTCCCGGCGCGAAGAGCGGCCGGCAAAATCGAAGGTGCGTTTCCAGAAGTTTTTCATGTCGTCACTCCCTTTCGGTCTGCGACCATTCCCGTTCGGCGTTGCGCGAATAGTCGATGAAGTATTTGGTGCCGAAAACCAACAAGGCGGCGACCAATACGATCAGCACCCGCTTCCACCAGCGGCGGAAACTCCAGAAACGCAGTTCCCGCACCCCGTCGGCGCGCAAGGCGGCGATCAATTCCGCTTCGTACCCCGGTATCTTTTCCAAGCGTATCGTGCCGCAGAGAATATTTTTCTCCGCGATCAGGAACAGCCGCTTGCCGCAGAGGAAGAAATATTTCAATTTCCGGTATTCCACCGACACGGCGTTTTTGCCGAATCGGGAGGTCAATTCGTGATCGCTGAGACCTATCGTGTTTTCCTGCTCCAGCGGTCCCAAGATATCGGCGCCGTTGAGCATGGCGCTGATATAACGAAAATAACTTAACACCGGAACCAGCACCAGAACGAAGAAGCCGTAGATGAAAGGTCGCGGATCTCGCGGCTGAAGCGCGAGTTGCGCGGCAAACACCACCGCCAGCGCAAGATCCATGAACAGCCACGGGGCATAGACATACCAGAGATAGTACCGCAGATTTTTTACCGCCTCGCGCTTGTTCGGGATATAAGTGTATTCGACTTTCATTTTTGCGCCTCAATATTTTTTATGCCTGAAGATCATTTCGTTCGGTATGGCGCGGGACTGCCGACGTAATACAATAACGCGGCATTCCACATTTTGCAAATCCCCCGCCTGCCGGAGCTTTCCCCGATTGAAAAAACTTTGCCGCATGGTATATTAACGCATCTTTTCATCACACAGACGGGAGGATGATTTCATGAACAGAAGGTTTTGGGCGTCCGCGTTTTTTGCGGTGTTGACGGCAACTTCGGCGGCGGCACCGGCGACGGGCGGCGATGCGGAACTTTCCGCGGAAAAGTCGAAGGACGAACTGCGTTATTCCGGTGTTTTTCCCGCTCATGTCAAGACCGTCGCGTGCATTTCGCCCGCGTCGTATCCGGGGAGCAGGTCGCACCGCCGGGGCGTGGAACTTCTGAAAAAAGCGGGTTACAAGGTCAAAGTTCTGCCCCATGCTTTCACCAAGCCGGAAAAAGGTCAGCGATCCGCACCGCTCGCGGACCGGCTGGCGGATTTCTACGCGGCGTGGAACGACCCCGAGGTCGATATGATCCTCTGTATCCGCGGGGGCAGGGGAAGCGAGGAACTTTTGCGGAACCTCGACTGGAGCAAACTCGAAAAGCGCCCGGAACTGTACTTTCACGGCTACAGCGACGTCACGCTGATCACGGGCGCGCTGCTCGCCAAAGGATACGGGCGCCCGGTCGCGGGACCGATGGCGGGCTCGATGACCGGTTTGCGCGATTCCTTCATCCGCGAGATGAAGGCGATGTACCATGGTGAAGCGGTCGGTCCGTTCAAGGTCGGAACGCTGGTCCCCGGCGACTTTTCCGGACTGCCGCTGACGGGGCACCTGGAGCGGCTGACCCGTCTCGCCGGAGCGGATTTCCGCCCCGATACCCGGGGCAGGGTGATCTTCATCGAAAGTGTGCACTCCACGCCGGAAAAGATACGGGAGCAGTTGCAGACGTTGATCGACCGCAAGTTCTTCGACGACGCGGCGGGAGTGGTCTTCTGCCAGTTCGTCAAGTGCGGTAAAAAGGCGGAAGTCGATGCCGTGTTGGAGGAGTTCGCTCCGAAGTTCGGCGTCCCAGTCCGCAACGGGTTTCCGTTCGGGCACTCGTCGCGCTGTGCCACCATCGACTTCCGGCGCCGGGCGGTCGTCAATAACAATCAACTTACGTTTCCGGCGGTGGTGAAGGAAAAATAGGCCGCGTCAGCGAAAGGTTATGCTGAAAACGTCGCACTCCGTCATCTCCGCGCGGAGCCGGAAAGTTCCGTTCAGCGGCGGCGCGGCTTTTCCCCGCCAGTGCGGTTCGAACGCTATGGCGTCGCCGTAAAACTCGTCGAAGTCGGTCATGCCGTACCCGGGCAGCGCTTTTCCGTCCGGACCGCACAGTTCCAACCTGAAACTCCCGGCGGCGCTGGTCCGCAGGTTGAGTTCCAGTCGTGCGACCTTGCCCGACAGCGTCTTGGTACACCACGCACCGCCCTCCGTCCCGGCGGAGAGCGAGATGAAGCCGTCGGTGCGCAGTTTGTAGCGAAGCGGCTCGTGCCCGTGATACAGTGTGAGTTCCTCCGGCGAAGTCTGGAGCATTCCCCATGCGATATAGTTCACGCGGTTGCCCCAGCGCCGGGGAGACGGTCCCGGAACTATCCACGCTCCGGGGAACGGCCGCAGTATCTCGCCGCCCGCGCGCGAAAACAGCAGTGTGACATCGGTCGCCGCCCCCCGTTCCCGGAAGAAGCGGGTCGCCGCGCCGATATAGTAATGCGGCGCCCGGGGGTAGGGGCGCAGTCCGCTTACATACAGATGTTCGCCGGGGCGGTTCGGATTGAGAAATTCCGGTTCGCTCCAATGCCGGAAATCTTCGGACTTCGCCTTGGCGAAGCTCCGCAGTCCCTTGCGGCCGTCCGCGGTGCGCCAAACCCGGAAGTAGAGGACGAAGCACCCTTCCGCCTCCGAATAAAACGCGACATTCTGCGAATCGAGCGCGTGCCCGCCCAACTGCAGCGCGTCGTACTTGATGATCGGAAGATCGTCGCAACGCGTCCAATGGAAGCCGTCGGCGGAGCGGAACGCGAAAAGTCCTCCCGTCTGCAATATCCCCGATACCGCCTTGTAGCGCTCTTCGGCGGGGACGCCGGGGCGGTCGTCGTAAAACGGCGTGAAGTTGTGGGTGAAACTCGTATATCCCGGATGCGGCGGTTTTTCGTTGCGGATCCGGGGCAGACCTTCCGTCAGCATATCTCCGTATATCACCGTTTCCGGCGGGACCGGCGCACCGGGGAACAAATCGAGTTTCGGGCGCGTCCACACGAGTCCGTCCGCGCTTTCCGCCACGCCCACGAACTCGCCGGGATTGCCGTTAACCCGCGGTCCGTCGTAGCCGGGGACGCTCCCCCGGTAGTACATGAGATAACGGCGACCGTCGCCGAATACGTCCACATATGCCCCGCAGGGCTTGCCCGGATCGGCAGGCAGCTCCACCGGTTCGTGAAGCCGAAATCCCGTGCCGGAGCATGAATCCAGCAGGTAGTCGTCTATGAGCAATTCCCGTTTGCCCGCGACTTGGATCGCTTCGAAATGCATACTTGAACCTTCCTTGCGCCGATGAGCGCAATACATCTGCCGCCATGTGTTACAATAACACCGCGGCGTCTCAAATGCAAGTTCCCGTGCGCCCGCGTCCGGCGGCGATTTGTTTTTTTATCAAAGTATGATATATTGGACAAAAGATCGTTTTATCAAACTGTCGGCGGAGGAGAAATGAGACCGCAACTTGTGATATTGGTATTGGATCTGCTCGGAACGGCGATCTTTTCTCTCACCGGCGCCGTGGCGGGGGTGCGGCGCAAGTTCGATATCTTCGGCGTCACGGTGCTCGGCTGCTGCGTCGGCGTCGGCGGCGGTATGATCCGCGACTGCATCATCGGCGCCACTCCGGTAGCGGCGCTCCGCAACGAATGGTATCTGATCATCTGCGTGGCGGTCTCGCTTGCCACCTACGCGACGGCGAAGTCGTGGCTGCACTGGCGCGGCATCATCCAGAACGCGGACGCCGTGGGGCTGGGGGTCTTCACCGCCATCGGCGCGATCAAGGGCGATGCCTTCGGTCTGGGTACGGTCGGCATCATGCTGTGCGGAGTGCTGACCGCCATCGGCGGCGGCATGATCCGCGACGTTTTGTCCGGTACCGTGCCCGCGGTGCTGCGCAGCGATTTTTACGCCACCGCGTCGCTGCTGGGCGGCGGCCTGTATTGTCTGCTCGCGCATGGTCTGGGGCGGTACAAGCCTCCGGTCTTTTTGCTCTTCATCACCGTCGCCGTCTTCGTTACCGGGTTGCGGCTGCTGGCGATCCGCTGGCATCTGCAGCTGCCGGCGTCCGGGTATCTCTCGGTG
>CACZPY010000264.1 GCA_902783135.1 uncultured bacterium | reverse complement strand
GAAGCCGGAAGCGAAGGTTGCCGCCAAGCCTGCGGCGAAGCCGGAAGCGAAGGTTGCCGCCAAGCCTGCGGCGAAGCCGGAAGCGAAACCGGTCCCGGCGAAACTTGCGGCGAAACCCGTTCCGTTCAAGCCGGATGCCGAGTTGAAATCGCTCGGGATCAAGAAGACGGCGAAGGGGCGCCCGGTAAAGTTGACCGGTCTTCTTTGTTCGGTCAAGAGCGACATCAAGGCGGCGCAGTTCGCACTGCTCGACGACAACAGCGTCAACAAGGGGTTCATCTACTATCCGGGCAAGGCGGCGGAACTCAAGAAACTGGAAGAAAACAAGGTCGCGGTGCAGGGCGAATCGTTCCTGCCTCACGGCTGGAAGACCCCGGTGGTGGTGGTGCAGAAGATCGAAAAGGCGCGCTGACAATTTTGCGCGTCACCGTGCCGCCGGACGGCGGTAGAGTTTGGCTTTCTGGAGTTGGCTTTTGCTGCGCCAGAAAGCCTTATGTTTGTTCTCGAGTTCGTTGAGGTCGATCCCGGAAAAGGCGTGTTCCCGCGCCTTGTCGGGATTGCGGGTGCGCCGCAGTTCGTCCATGTAGCGCATGGGGATCGCGGCGTACTTCGTTTCGCCCAAAGCGGGCGCGCCGCGCAGCAGATAGTAGCACAGCGCGTGGGCGAGCGCGTAATTGAGATCCCGTTCTCCCTCGGCGTAGAATCCCTGATGGTCGAGCCGGACGAAGCGCGCGAGGTCGTGTCCCGCGGCGGCGGCGCGGGCAAGTTTCTGTTCGGTGCGTTTGTCTATCAGCCCGACTTCGCCCTGCCGGGGCAGTGAAGTTTCGAAGAACTGGGCGCAGCCCTCGTTGATCCACAATGCGGGGTTGACTTCGCCGCAGGCGTAGAAGATGTACTGATGGAACCCCTCGTGGAGCGCCACGTTGCGCATGTAGCGTTCCACGGTCTTGTCGTCCATTTTCACGCCGAGCGGGGACACCGCGAGTTCGTGGATGGCGGGCATCCAGACTCCGGCGGTCCATTTGAGTTCGCTGCCGACGTATTTCAAGTACTCGCCGCGTTCGGCGAAAAGTTTCACCACTCCGACGGTGCAGCGGTCGCCGCGCCCGGGGAAGTAACTTGCGAAGATCTCGCGCGCCAGTTCCAGATCGGTCTGCAGCCGCCGCATGTCGCCGCGGCTGCGCTGGTTGGATACGAAGATGTAGTTGGGCGTCTCCCGGACATACCATCCGCGCAGACCGGAGATGCTCTTTTTCGCTTGTTCCAGACGCTCCGCATAGGTGCCGGGGCGGGCGGCTTCGCTTTTCCGCAGGGGGATCTTCTTGGCGGCGACGGCGCATCTTTCGGCGAGTCGCCGCCACTCCTTTTCATTGCCGCCCCGCCAATGGAGGCGGAACATGTACATATACGTTTCTCCCGCGTTTTCGCCGTATCCGAAGAGAATCGTCTGAGATCCGCCGCGGCACTCCACGCGCTTCCAGCGGAAGTCTCCGGAACTGCGCAATTCGGTCAGGGTGTCGGCATCCGCGCCGAAGAAGCGCTTCGCCCAGCGCAGTACTTCGGCGTCTCCGGGCGGAGATGAGTAGGCATCCCATTTACGCCGCGCGTCGGCGATGGAGAGGAATTTATCCCTGCCGTCGGGCGGCGGGAACTCCATGCGCGCGAGTTCGACGGCGACGCCCTGACCGCTCCAGATGGCGAGGGTCTGGAAGTGCCGCCAGAGCTCTTCCGGCAAATACAGCGCGGTGCCGTCGGATCTTTTGGTGGCGTAGACCTTGAGCGACGGGAGCAGCTGGCTGGCGACTCCGGCGGGAACGCGCACCCGGATGCCGGCTTCGGGGAGCGAAAACTCCTTGCCGGCGCCGCGCGTTTTGTGGCGCGGAGCCGCCGCGGAAGGCAGCGCCCATGTCAGGAGCGCGGCGGTCAAAGCGGTGATGAGGACCCGTTTATTCATGATGACGGAGGAAAACTCTTTTTGCCGGTGCCGTGATCTTGTGTCAAGATACATCCGGAACATCTTCGCGTCAAGCGTCGGCGCGACAAAAAACGGGACGCCGGCACTCCCGCGGGAATGCGGCGCCCTCATCGGCACTTCGATTTATCACGCCAGTTAGAACACGATAACCGTTGACGCCGCTCGTCAGCGCCTCGATCTTGAGGTAGCTGACCCCGTCGGCGACTTCGTGGAAGCAGCGCAAGTTCCGCTCGCGTGGGGAAGACGTTTTTACGCCAGTTTCGCGAGTTTGTAACTGTCGAGAGTCTTGTCCGCGGTCTCGATCTTCAGATACTTCACGGCATCGTCCAGCGCGGCAATGGTGAAGTGGTCGGTCGTGCCGTTGCCGGTCGTAAGCGTCAGCGACGACACCTTTTTCTTGGCGGAGCCGTTCGCCATCGTGAGTGCCGACACCTTGACCGCCTTTTTGTTCTTGTCGTAGAACGAAACTTTCGCTTTGCCCTTTTCCATGTCGAGCATCAGCTTGGCGACGTCGCCGACGTTGTAGTAGTCGACGCTGTCCGCCTTGGCTTCGAGCGCGCCCAGCACCGTGCCCTTGAGCACGGTCGCCTTGTCCCACTTGTTGTTGTTGGTATCCACGTAGTTCGCCACCTTGACGCTCGCGGCTTTGGAGGCGTTGCCCGCCGCGTCGACGCCGCGGAAGTAGTACGTTCCGTTCGCCTTGACCGCAAGCGCCTTCGAGTAGGTCTTCCAAGTTAACATAAAGGGCGGCAAAATGCAAATCCGGCG
>CACZPY010000263.1 GCA_902783135.1 uncultured bacterium | reverse complement strand
CACCGAGACGGCGGCCGGAGTTGAAGACCGCCCCCGAGGTGTAGACCACCGCGTAGCGGTAGCCGATGAAGAAGATCATCCCCGGCAGGGCGATCATCGGCAGAAAGAAACTGAGGCAGAAGAAAAACAGATACCAGAGCAGCGTCCCGCACGAAAACATCGCTCCGGCGGCGAAGTTGCGCAGCGACCGGGACAAGGGGAGCGGTTCCACGCGGCAGCCGAGTATCTCCGTTTCGTAACAGCGGACCATCCGCGAAAAGCCGATGCCGCCGAACAGCTCGAAGAGATTGCCCGCGAAAAAGGCGGTCAGCGCGGTCAGAAACAGGTAGAATATCACCTTGATCAGTATTTCGGTCGTCCGGCGCAGAAAGGAAAACCAGCTGTCGGCGAAGAAATCCCGCACGGAGTTCAGCAACTCCGGCAGCCAGATCTCCAGCGCCGCATAGTAGAGCAGCGCGTAGACCGCCAGCACCGCCAGAAACGGCAGCGCCACGAACCGCCACAGTTTCGGGCGGCGGAAAAACTCCCCTGTGCCCCGAAATACGAAGCTTATCCCGCGCGAAAAATCATCCATCTTTTCTTCTCAGCGGCAAGGCGGCATGTTGAGCGACCACGAGGCTCAGTCCGGTCACGGCGATATCGTCCAGCGCCCCGACGAACGGTATGGCGTCCGGAAATAAGTCGAAGGGCATTATCACCCACAACAGTGCGAACGCGCCGACGAAGACGATCCGCGGCAGCGTGGCGACCGCGGTGAGCAGATTGTCGCCGTAGAAGAACAACAGCGGATCGGGGGATATGAAGACGCCGCTCGCGTCGTTGCGCAGCGTCACCAGCGCATGGGTCATGATCATCCGCTTCGCCACTTCGCCGGAGATCAGGTCGATCTCGTCGTCGGCATAACGGCGGTCCGCCGCGTAACAATCCTTGACGATCTGGCGGAACCGGTCGTTGGAGAGACGTTCACCATACTCCAGTTGTGCCATCACCGTCAGTATCACCCGCAGTTCTTCCTGCCCGATCTCCCCGCCGCGGCGGATCCGCGCGAGTATGTTTTCGTAATAGGATATCCGGTCATAGCGGCAGAACATGAACGACAGCGCGGCGATCAGCAGCGCCATGCCGGCGAGCATCCACCACATCCCGCCCCCGCGGTTGATCTGGCAGATGAAAAGCACCAGCAGCAGGAGGACGATCGCCGCGGTCCGGATGACGACCCGGCGCAGACACAGCACGCCGAGCACCAGCAGAAACAGCAGCGTCACGTGCCAGTTCCGGAACAGATCCGTCAGCCATGACGGGATGAAGTCGTACATCGCGTACATCGCCTTGGACAGCACTCTCAGAAAAGGATCCAAAGGCATGTCCCGCGTCAGCTCCCGCGAACTTCCGCCGTCGGCGGCGCAGAGCCGGACGATCAGCAGTGCTAACGGCGCCAGCGCGAAGGTCTGCAGCAGCAGATTGGCGCCGGCGGGCTTGCCGAAGATCGGCGTTTCCCACGCGAAGGCGGAATAGATGACCAGCGCCAGCAGCATCACCACCGCTCCCTGCCGGTACACGAAGTCGCCGTCGACGATGAAGTACGGGTCGCGCATCAGACAGAGCGTGCTGCCGAGCAGCAGCAGCGCGGCGAGATAGAAACGCCAGTCGCGGAAACTGTGGATGCCGCGCACGTCCGGCGCATCCTCGACGAAACATTTGAGCAAGTTCATTTTTTCGCGCCTCAATGTTTTTTCAGTTTCTTCTGCAGTTTGACGAGTTCTTCGTCAAGCCGTTTTTTTTTGTAGTAGATATTGTCATCGAATTTGTACCTGCCGATGAATTTGCCGCTGCTGTCATTGAGCATCTGCACGACGATATAGCGGCGGACTTTGAGGAAATCCCGGTCATGGTCGTATTTTTTTGCGATCTTCAACGCCTCCTCCCGATCCTCCACGCCGACGGTTGCGCTTTTTTCTTCGTGATTTTTCAGCCGCCACAGGTTCAGGTCGAGATAACATTTGCAGAGATCGAGCTGTTGTGCCAATTCGGGGCGGCGCCGGCGCAGAAAATCGATCTTTTTCAACCGGACGATGATGCTTACCGAGTTGAAATTGAGCTTCCCGTCATCCGGATTTTGGAACTCGCCGTCGCGGCGTGTCAACGCCGGATGGCTCAAAATATCGAAGAGTTGCCAACGGTATTCGTCGGGGGCAAGTTCACCGAGTCTCGCCAGACGCGCTCGTGCGCCGTCGTCCCAATCCAGCCGGTCGAAGAGACTGAAATAGGTGAAAAAGATGTTGTCGTCTTCGGCGGTCAAAGCACCCTCCTTCAGCAGGGCGTCGACCAGTGGTTCCAACGTCTTTCGCGCTGCGTTGAACTGCTCTGCGTCGATCTGTTTGTTCGCCGTGCCGAATTCCGTGCCGAATCGACCTCTGTAAATGTCCTGTCCCGGCTTCGGAACTCCGATGGCGGTACAGGTCAGTTTTTCCGGGTGCGGCACAAGATGCCATAACGAGACGAAGACGATGCACAGGAAAACCAGTATCAGCAGCACTGCCGCGACGGAGTAGCCGCGCGAACGCCCCAGCGCGTTGTCGGAAAGCGACGGCGCGACCTCCGGCAGGACCTCCGCAACGACCTCCCTGAACTTTTCGTCGCCCGGCTTGACGGTCCCGGAATCGGGCAGGTAGACCTCTCCCCCCGAGACCGCGAGTTCGCGCCCGGTCGCCGCGCTTCCGCCGTTGTTCACCGGCGACAGATCGGCATCCGGAGTTTTTTCCGGCAGATTTTCATTCATGATGCTGCTCCTTGTCCATGTTGTTAAAATATAGCATTGCGCAAAAATTAAAGCAAACGCTTCGGGATGTCTTTCAT
>CACZPY010000262.1 GCA_902783135.1 uncultured bacterium | reverse complement strand
TTGATGTTGGTCACGCCGCGCGCGCCGCGGTTGGTCTTGCGGTAGGTGCTGACGCACGAACGCTTGCCCATGCCGCCGTCGGTGACGACCAGCACTTCCGGACCGACCGAATAGATGTCTTCGGCATCGTTTTCGGGAACATTCGCGGCATCTGCCTCCTCCTCGGTGAGTTCTTCCGGCTCCTCGAACGAGGGTTCGCGGATGATTTCCAGACTGACCACCTCGTCATCTTCCAGCTTGAAGCGCATGCCGGTCACGCCGCGCGCGGTACGCCCCATCGGACGGATCTGATCGTCGTTCTGGTCGAAACGGCACGCCATACCGAGCTTGGTCGAAAGCAGCACCTCGTCGCCGTTGCGCGAGATCGCCGCCCCGATCAGGTCGTCGTCCTCTTCGATCACCAGAGCGCGGAGCCCCACCCGCCGCAGGTTCTTGAAGAGCGACAGCGAACTCTTCTTGATGAAGCCGCGTTTCGACGCCAGCACGATGTAGTTGCCGGGATCGCTCAGCTCGTCCTGACTGACGGTCAGCATCGCGCAGATGCGCTCGCCGGCTTCGACCTTGATCATGTTGATGATCGCCTTGCCCTTGCCGGTACGCGCGCCTTCCGGTATCTCGTAGACGTTGAGCCAGTACATGAAGCCGCGGTCGGTGAAGAAGAAGATGAGATCGTGGCTGTCCGCATTGAACAAGTGCGCCACATGATCCTCCTCGCGCGTCTCCATGCCGATGATGCCCTTGCCGCCGCGATGCTGGGTGCGGTAGGTGTCGGCGGGCACCCGCTTGATGTATCCGGTGTCGGAGACGGTGATCACGCAGCTGTGGCGCGGGATCAGATCCGCGATGTTCAGATCGGAGTCGTCCGTGGTGATCTCGGTCCGGCGCGGCTCGGCGTAGCGCTGGCGGATGTCGGTCAGCTCTTCCTTGATGACCTGAAGACGCTTTTCGCGGCTTTCCAGCACTTCGTGCCAGTACGCGAGTTTGGCCTGAAGATCCGCCAGTTCGGATTGCAGCGCCTCGATCGCCAGATGGGTCAGCTGATGCAGACGCATATCCACGATCGCCGACGCCTGCAGCGCGGAAAAGCCGAAGCGGACCGACAGGTTGTCGATCGCGTTCTGGCGGTTGTCGGATTCCTTGATGGTCGCCACCACCTGATCGATCAGATCGAGCGCCTTGATGAGCCCCTCGAGGATGTGCACCCGCGCTTCCGCTTTTTTGACCTCGAAGATGGTGCGGCGGACGATCACCTCCAACCGGTGGTCGATATACGCCTGAAGCACCTGCACCAGATTCATGGTGCGCGGCCGATTGTGGTCGACGACCAGCATGGTGCAGCCGAGGCTCGTTTCGAACATCGTGTGCGAATATATCTGATTCAGCACCACCTGCGCCATCGCGTTCTTGGCGACTTCGATGGTGATGCAGACGCCGTTCTTCTTGCTGCTGGTGTCGCGCAGATCGGTGATGCCGGTGATGACCTTGTCCTTGACCAGCTGGGCGATATGTTTGACCTCCTGTGCCTTGTTGACGGTGTAGGGGATCTCGCTGATGACGATCTTTTCGCGTCCGTTATGCTCGATGATGTCCGCCTTGGCGCGGAGGCGCACGCTGCCGTGTCCGGTCTGGTAGAACTGCCGGATCGTCGCCCGACCGCGGATCACCGCGCCGGTCGGGAAGTCCGGGCCCGGAAGGTACTGCATGAGTTCGTCCACCGTCGCCTGGGGATTATCCAGAAGCGCGATGGTGGCGTCGATGACTTCGCCCAAGTTGTGCGGAGGAATGTTGGTCGCCATACCGACGCCGATGCCGGTGGTGCCGTTGACGAGCAGCTGCGGGAACTTGGCGGGGAGCACCGACGGCTCCACCGTCGATTCGTCGAAGTTGGGCACCATATCCACGGTGTCCTTCTCGATGTCGGCGAGCATCTCCTCGGCGAGCCGCTCCATGCGGCACTCGGTGTAACGGCTGGCGGCGGGGGGATCGCCGTCGATGGTGCCGTAGTTGCCCTGCCAATCGATCAGGGGCGCCCGCATCGAAAACGGCTGCGCCAGCCGCGCCAGCGCGTCGTAAATGGCGGCGTCACCGTGCGGATGGTAGTTGCCCATGACTTCGCCGACGACCTTGGCGCACTTGACGGTGGCATGTCCTTTACCGATGCCCATCTTGTTCATGGCGTAAAGGATGCGCCGGTTCACCGGCTTCATGCCGTCGCGCACGTCGGGAATCGCGCGTCCGACGTTAACGCTCAGCGAATACTGCAGATAAGCAGTATGCATGATATCTTCGATATTAAGCGGGATGTCCTTGTAGGTGATGTCACTCATGTGGAGATGCCTTTCCGAAATGATGATATTTATAAATATACTGAGATCTCATACTCTATATATATAGAGTAATATACTCCGGAAGCATCATTTTAACAAGTCGCGAAGCAAAAAAAATCCGGACATCTCCGTCCGGAAAACCTTCCCGCCGCGCGTTCGCGCGAAATTCGTCGCGAAAATCACTTTTTCAGGGCGCGGCGGATACCGCGATCCGCCTCGCGGCGGCGGATGTCCTCGCGCTGGTCGCCATGGGTCTTGCCGATGCAGTAGGCAAGTTCCATCTTGACCAATCCCTGCTTGAAATACATCTTGAGCGGGATCAGCGTGCCGCCCTTGCTGCCGAGCCACTGCCCGAGTTTTAGTATCTCCTTCTTGTGCAGCAGCAGCCGCCGCGGACGCCGCACTTCGTGGTTGAAGCGGTTGCCGAAGCCGTACGCGGCGATGTGCAGATTGTAGACCATCGCCTCGCCGTGCTCGATGCGGGCGAAACTTTCGCCCAGCTGGACCAGCCGTTCGCGACAGCTTTTTACCTCGGTCCCGGCGAGCGATATACCGGCCTCAAAACGCTCCTGAACGATATAATCGTGGAGCGCCTTGCGGTTGGTGGCGATCACCGGATCCTGAGGGTCCCTGCGCGGCATGGCGGCACCTCAATCCTCGCCCCGCATGAATTTGCCGGCGACGGAGCGGTAATTGTTCTGACGCGGATTGTTCTTCGCCGTCAGCGAAGCATTGAAGGCGTCAAGCAGTTTCAGCTGTTCGCCGGTGAGTCCGACGGGCGATTCGACCAGCATCCGCAGATGCAGATTGCCCCGCGCCCCGCCGCGCAGCGACGGTGCGCCCTTGCCCTTCATCCGCAGAATGGCCCCGCTCTGAGTGCCCGCGGGAATGCGGAGTTTCGCCTTGCCGGAGATCGTCGGCACTTCGACCACTCCGCCCGCCACCGCCACCGCGAACGGGATCGGCACTTCGCAGAGCAGGTCGTCGCCTTCGCGCTGGAAGACCGAACTCGGCCGAACATGAACGAAGACGTACAGGTCCCCCGCCCTGCCGCCGCGCACCCCGGCGCCGCCCTTGCCGCTGATCCGCAGCTGGGTACCGGTATCCACGCCGGGGGGAATGTGCACCTGCAGCGGCTTTTCCTCGCGGACCCGCCCCTGCCCCCGGCACTTGCGGCACGGTTTCTCGATGATCTGCCCGGTGCCCTGACACGACGGACAAGGCTGACGGACACTGAAAAATCCCTGCGACAGCACCTGCGACCCCGAACCGCCGCAACGCGGACAGGTCTTGCGCCCGGTGCCGGATTCGCAGCCGGAACCGTGGCAATCCGGACACTCCGCCATCCGCGGTATCTTGAGCGTCTTGTCGGCGCCGTACATCGCATCCTCGAAGTCGATCTCGAGATCGTAGCGCAGATCATCGCCCGGCACCGCGCCGTTGGGGTTGGCGCGATGCGAGCCGCCGCCGAAGAGATCCTCGAACGGGAACCCGCCGCCGTGTCCGCCGAAAAACTGGCTGAAGATATCCTGCGCCCGCTGATAATCGTACGCGCCGCCGCCGCCCGCGCCGCCGCGCTGCGTATAGGCTTCATGGCCGAACTGATCGTACTGGCGGCGCTTTTCCGGATCGCTCAACACTTCGTATGCCTGCGATATCTCCTTGAAGCGCTCCTCGGCCTCCTTGTTGCCGGGGTTCTTGTCGGGATGATATTTGATGGCGAGCTTGCGGTACGCCTTCTTGATCTCGTCGGCGCTGGCGGTCTTGGAGACCTCCAAAGTCTGATAATAGTCTTTAGCCATGATCTACGCCTCCGTCTGCTCCGGCTTGGCGGGTCCGTCCGAGACCACGACGCGAGCGGGGCGCAGCAGTTTTTCGCCCATCTTGAACCCGCTCGACCACTGCTTGATGACCACGCCCTCG
>CACZPY010000261.1 GCA_902783135.1 uncultured bacterium | reverse complement strand
CGACAAGAACAAAAAGGCGGTCAAGGTGTCGGCACTCACGATGGCGAACGGCTCCGCCAAGAAAAAGGTGTCGTCGCTGACGCTTGTTACCGGCAACGGTACGACCGATCACTTCACCATCGCCGCGCTGGACGACGCCGTGAAGTATCTTAAAATCGAGACCGCGGACAAGACGATCGACAGTTACAAGCTCGCCAAACTCGCGTAAGCGAACTGGTCCGCGGGCAGGGCGGGAGGTGTGGAGCCTCCCGCCTGTTTTGTGTCAGCGGGTGATCGGAGTGATGTCCGCGCCCAATGCGGCGAGTTTTTCCGGCAGCCGCTCGTAGCCGCGGTAGATCATCTCCGCCTGGTTGATCGTGCTCTCCCCGGAGGCGCAGCAGGCGGCGATCACCATCGCCATTCCGGCGCGGATGTCCGGGCTGGACATCTCCACCGCGTGCAGATCGGTGCGACCGGTGATGACCACGCGGTGCGGGTCGCAGACGATCGCGTTGGCGCCCATGCTGATCAGACGGTCGGCGAAGTAGATGCGGCTTTCGAACATCTTTTCGAAGAACATCACCGTGCCCATGCACTGGGTGGCGGCGACGATGGTGCAGCTCATCATGTCCGACGGATACTGCGGCCACGTGCCGTCGGAGATCTGCGGGATGTGCCCGCCGAAGTCGCGTTCGATCTCCGGAGTCTGTCCGCCCGGCAGAAAGATGTGGTCCGAGTAAAGTTTCATCCGCACGCCCAGCCGCTCGAAGACGCGGCGGAGCATCCAGTAGTGGCGCACGGTGGTCCCGCGCACGGTGACTTCGCCCCCCGTCGCGGCGGCGAGGGCGAGAAAACTCCCCGCCTCGATATGGTCGCCGACCACCGTGTATTCGCAGCCGTGGAGTTTTTCCGCCCCCTCGACGGTCACGGTGTTGCTGCCCGCGCCGGAGATCTTGGCGCCCATCGCGTTGAGCAGATCGGCGAGGTCTTTGACGTGCGGCTCGCAGGCGGCGTTGTAAAGCACGGTTTTACCCTTCGCGGTCGCGGCGGCGACGAGGATCTGCTCGGTGGCGGTCACGCTGGCTTCGTCGAGGAAGAGTTCGCGGCCGGAAAGCCCCTTCGGCGCCTCGAAGCGGTAGGTGAGGTCGCCCGACATCTTCGCGCCGAGGCTCCGCAGTCCGTAGAAGTGCCCGTCCAGACGGCGGCGGCCGATCACGTCGCCGCCGGGGGGATAGAGTTCCGCCTGACCGCAGCGCGCCAGAAGCGGCGCGGTGAAGAGGATGCTGGTGCGGTTGCGCGAACACAGATTCTTCGGGATGGTCGTTTTGGTTATCTTCGGGCACTTGAAGCGCAGCGTGTTGTTTTCGAAGGTGAATTCCGCGCCGAGTTCTCCCGCGATGTCGAGCATGGTGTGGACGTCAAGTATGTCCGGCACGTTGTGCAGTGTCACTTCCTCGTCGGTCAGCATCAGCGCCGCGATCATCGGCAGCGCCGCGTTTTTGTTGCCGCTTACGGTGACTTCGCCGCGGATATCCCGCCGCCCCCTGACGATCAGACTCTGCATGTTGTGCTCTTTCGCTGTGTGGTTGAGTGCCGCTGTTATGGAAAATATACCCCGCGCGGACGTATTTGCAAGCCGTTTTTGTCACTTTGACGACTTGACCCGGATAAAAAATAATGGTACATTATTTAGGGAGTACAAATTATCAAGCACTCTGGAGGAAAAGATGGGTCAGGAACTGCAGTTGTGGGAAAAGCTGTTCATACTGCCGCGCAACATCCGCGGCGGGGCGCTGCGCGACTTCGGCTCGGGGCTGGCGCGCTTCTCGTTGAACCAGCTGCTGCTGCTCAACAGTCTTTATTCGCTGACGCGGAACTCCGGGGGCGGGGTGCCGCTGAAGCGGCTCGCCGCCGAATTGGAGGTGACCCCCGCCACCGCGTCGGAGATGGTCGATACTTTGGTGCGCCGCGGCATATTGGAGCGCCGTCACAGCGAGGTCGACCGCCGCGCGGTGGAGATCTCGCTCCAAAAGGAGTGGCACGAGTTTTTCCGCGCCAACGAGTTGTCCTACATGCGGCGGGTGGAGGCCTTCTTCGCCGGGCGCCCGGCGGCGGAGCGGCGGAACTTCGAAAGCACCGTCGACGCGCTGAACGAATTTCTTGCGGCGCTGCCGCAGGAACCCATCGCCGGCAAGGAGATGGAGCGATGATCGCATTTTCGCTGTCGCGGCTGGAAAAGGAGGATATCCGTCTGGAGGGGTGCGAACCCCCGGAGTTCATCGTTCTCACGGGGGCGGAACCCTTCACGGTGACGTCGGACGTTTTCTATGCGCTGGATATTTCCAAAGTGTCGGGCGGCGCGCTGGTGTCGGGCGGTGCGCATGTCACCATCACGGGCGAGTGCGGCCGCTGCCTGACCGAAGTTTCGCGCGAAATCCGGGCGGAGGATTTTCAACTGTTCGTGGAGATCGCGCCCCACACCGAGATCTGCGACATTTCCGAAGAGGTGCGCACCGAGATCACGCTGGCGCTGCCGATGAATCTTCTCTGCCGGGACGACTGCCGCGGGCTGTGCCCCGTATGCGGCGCCGATCTGAATTGCGAAAAGTGTTCCTGCGCGCCGCCGTCGGCGCAAGGTTCCGGCGTCTGGTCGGCGCTCGACGACCTGAAACTCTGAAAAACTTTCGCTTCGCGGCGGAGCCGGCAACGTTGATTTGACGCCGCTTTCGTGCTATATTTACCGAAAAAAACAATCAGGGGGGTATCGTGATGTTCGATGTGGAGATCCGGCGCACCTTTTCGGCGGCGCACCAGTTGAAGGGCTATGACGGCGACTGCCGCAATCTGCACGGTCACAACTATTCGGTGGTGGTGAACGTGGCGGCGGAAAAACTTAACGAGATCGGCATTGCGCTGGACTTCAAACTGCTGAAGGCCGCGCTCGACGAACTGCTGGCGAAGTTCGATCACCACAACCTTTCGGAGCTGCCGGAGTTTCGGGAGATCAACCCCACCAGCGAAGTGCTGGCGATGCATATCTACCGCCGGATGAGCGAAAAACTCAACGGCGACGGCATCAAAGTCACCAAGGTGCGGATCGGTGAATCGGAAAACTCCGCCGTGACCTATTCGGAATAGTCCTTCGATGCTCTCGGTCTGCGAAACATTTTCCAGTATTCAGGGCGAATCCACCTATGCCGGATTGCCGTGCTTCTTCATCCGGCTGGCGGGGTGTTCCGGCTGTTGCAGTTACTGCGACACCGAGTACGCCAAGACGCCGGGCGTGGAACGCGCGATATCGGAACTGCTGGCGGCGGCGCGGAACTCGGGGCTGAAACTGGTGGAAGTCACCGGCGGCGAGCCGATGGAGCAGCGCGAAACGCCGCAGTTGTGCCGTCTGCTGCTCGACGACGGCTTCGAGGTGCTGCTCGAGACCAACGGCGCGATCCCGCTCGACGCGGTCCCGGCGGGGGTGCACCGCATCGTCGACTGCAAACTGCCGTCGTCGGGGATGGCGGAGCGCAACTGCGTGCACAACTACGATCTCCTGGGGAAGGACGACGAAGTCAAATTCGTCGTCGGCTCCCGGGCTGATCTCGAATACGCCGTGAACGTGGCGGAAAAATATCGTCTGGCGGCGAAAGGCTGTGCTCTGTTGGTCTCTCCGGTGTGGGGCAAGGTGGAACTCCCCGCGCTGGCGCAGTGGGTCCTGGAAAGCGGTGCGCCGCTGCGGATGCAACTGCAGATGCACAAGATCATCTGGGGCGACCGGCGCGGAGTTTGAACAAAGGTAAAATGGTCAAAAAAGCGATAGTATTGTTGAGCGGCGGACTCGATTCCGCCACCTGTCTGGCACTGGCGAAGCGCCGGGGGTTCGAGGTGTACGCGTTGAGTTTCGACTACGGTCAGCGCCACCGCTGCGAACTGGAGGCGGCGCACCGCGTCGCCGAAGCGCTGGGCGCCACCGCGCACCGGATATTCAACATGGATCTGAGCCAGTGGGGCGGATCGGCGCTGACCGACCGTTCGATCGACGTCCCGGTGGACGAGGCGGCGGAGGGGAGCGACACCATCCCCGTCACCTACGTTCCGGCGCGGAACCTCGTGTTTCTGTCGCTGGCGGCGGCGTGGGGCGAGGTATTGGGGGCGCACGATCTTTTCATCGGCGTCAACAACGTGGATTACTCGGGCTATCCGGACTGCCGTCCGAAATTCATCGAGGCTTTCATAGCGGCGGCGGACGCCGGCACGCGGGCGGTGGACGAAAAGTGGCACTGGCGCGTGCACACTCCGCTGCAGAACTTGGGCAAGAAGGAGATCATCGAACTCGGCATTTCCGCCGGGGTGGATTATTCTCTGACCGTCAGTTGTTACGATCCCGACCCCACCGGGGCGGCGTGCGGGCACTGCGCGAGTTGCCTGTTGCGGCGGGCGGGGTTCGCCGCGGCGGGGGTGCCCGACCCGACCCGCTACCGGGCGCAGGGCAGGGGTGAATAACTCGAAAAAAGCATCAAAGGAAAGGATTTATATATCATGGGTTTCGACAAGGGTTCCATAACGTTTTCCATCTTCGAACTGCCGAAGGAACTTCCCGCCGATCTGCCGGCACTCTTCGCGGCGCACAAGGCGTGTCCGCTGGACGCGGCGACCGACGAGCCGCAGTGGGGGTGGGTCACCGGGCGCCACATGCTCGACAGCGCGATCGACGAAGCGTCGGCGCAGCGTGGCGGGTGCTACCATCTGATGCTGCGGCAGACGGTGCGCAAGATCCCGAACGCGTTGCTGAACGCGCTCTGCAAGCGCGAGGAGTACGCCTACATGAAGGCGAACGATCAGGATTTCGTTTCGGGCAAGGTGCGCCGTCAGCTGAAGGAGGAGGTGGTCGAAAAATACATCTCCAAGATGCCGCCGACGCTCTCCGGGATCCCGATGGTGATCGAGCCGAACGAAAAACTGCTCTACGTCGGGGCGACGAGCCAGACGCAGCTGGACGTCTTCATCGACAATTTTTACAACGCGACGAAGATCGAACCCCTGCCGTTCACTTTGGGGACGATCCTCGAACGCGAGTTCCACACCAACGAAACGGCGCTGCCGCCGCTGTGCATCGGCGACAATCCGGTGACGGAGCCGCAGACGGGACGGGATTTCCTGATGTTCCTCTGGTACTACGGCGAAACGGTGGGGAAACTGGAACTCGAACACTACGGCGAGTTCGATCTGATGATCGAAGCGCCGCTGGTCTTCGCCGGAGCGGGCGACGAGCGCGGCGCGGGCGAAGCGGATCTGAAGAAAGGCGACAGTCCGCTGCGGAGCGCCGAGGCGAAGGCGGCGGTGGCGGTCGGCAAGAAACTGCGCAAGGCGAAGCTGACGCTGACCCGCGGCGAGCAGATATGGAGCGGTTCCTTCGACGCGGATAAGTTCGCGTTTTCGTCGCTGCGGCTGCCCGAGGGCGAGGAGATGAACGAGGAGGAGCGCTTCGCCGAGCGGATCACCAACCTCGGCGTCTTCAAGGAGGCGCTGACGGGGTACTTCCGGCTTTTCGTGCAGGCGCTGTTGGGCGACGCGGGCACAAAGACCGGCAAAGCGATTCGCGACTGGGCGAAGAACCGCGACGCGGTGTAGAAAGGGCGTATAAAGATGCACGTGGAAGACTCCAATATCCGGCTGCTGTCGCGCGAGTATTGCGTCCTGCAGCTGCCGCCCGGAGCGATCTGCGAACTCGACATGGGGTGCGGCTCCGGCTCGTTCACGGCGGCGCTGGCGGGGCGCTACCCGGAGCGCCGCATCCTCGCCGCCGACGTGATGCTGGGGCGGCTGCGCAAGACGGTGCGCCGACTGGAACGCAGCGGCTCCGACAACTGGGAGGTGCTGCGGGTGGAGGCGCGGATGCTGATCGGGCGGATGCTGCCGGACGGCGCTTTGGATCGGCTGCATCTGTTGTGCCCCGATCCGTGGCCGAAGGGGCGCCACCGCGGGCACCGGCTGCTGGCGAGCGATTTCACCGCCGCGCTGCACCGGGTGCTGAAACCGGAGGGGATATTCCACTTTTCGAGCGACGACGCGAACTACTGCCGCGCGGTGAACGAGGTGATGACGGCGAGCCGACTTTTCGCTCCGGCGCCGGACGGCGCGGCGGATCTGGCGGACGTCAAGAGCGATTTCGAACTCAAGTGGCTCGCGGAGGGGAAGGCCGTACGCCATCTCACGTGGCGCAAACTGCCGCTCCCGCCGCACACGATAGGACATTAGAAGTATCGAACAATTAACATAAAGG
>CACZPY010000260.1 GCA_902783135.1 uncultured bacterium | reverse complement strand
GACTTCATATGCGCTTTTTTTTGAACGAATGGTTAAAGATTTTGAACGATACGCAACACGATAGGGGTTGCCGAAATGGAATTTTTACGCTATAATACAGTATGGTTATAAAGTTTTGCAAGCGGCGCCGGGACTTGCAAATTCGGAATTTATGATATAATATATATACTTATATGTTTTTTTGCAGGATACTGCATGATTTTGCGCGATAGTACATGGCGCGCCGGCGGACGGCGGTATAAATTAAATGATGAATGATGACTGATGAAAGATGAAAGGGCGCTTCCGCGGGAGGCGGGCCGCCGTCGCGGGAATTAGCGCTCCGAACGGACGAGAACGGACGGAAACGGACAAGAACGGAGAAAGGTAACTGGAACACGCGTACAAGCGTTGGTGCAACGCTGTCGCGGAAAATAAGCGTGAGCAGGTGGTAAAACGGCGCCGCGAATGGGAGTGTGGGATATGATGTTTTTTTGTTCATTTCCGTTCGTGTCCGTTCATGTCCGTTCCGCCAGCCCCGCCCGGCAACGCGCAAGCGGCAATACCGGGCTGCGGACAGCGGTTCGCAGCCGAAAACCTCAAACCGAAAACTGAAAACCAATATATATAACGCATCCTGAACAACCAAGAAGGGAAACGAAAAAATGTCGTACACCAACCCCGGTCAAACCGCCGACTACACGCTGTCCGAAGGGACCCTCGTTGGCAGCACGATCGCGAACAGCACCGCCGCGACCGGCGACGTCTACGCGAAGAACCTCACCGTCGACAACGCCGCCGTGGTGATGTCGAACGCCACCATCGGCGCTGACGGATACATCAACGCCACGGCGGGCGCCAACTTCAAAGACATGACCGTCCTGAGCGGCGGCACGTTCAACCGGACCGCCGGGGTGTATTTGAGCGGCCTCACCGCCGCGTCCGGCGCGGTCCTCAACAACGTGCTGGGCGGCGCCATCAAATGGCAGGGCACGTGGAACATCCAGAGCGGCGCCAAGATCGGCGGCTTCACCAACATCTACACCGACACCGACGGCTATCTCAACATGAACGGCCGCGGGATGGCGGGCGCCATTTACTGCTACATAAACGTCAAGAACATCAACATCAACAGTTATCTGTACCTCTACGGCCGGGTGTCGGGCGGCACCGTCGCTTCGAGAAGCGACAACGGCGACGCCTTGCGCATATATAGCGCCGCCAACGTCCAAGACGTCCATGTGCTCTCCGGCGGTTCGGTGAGGTTCTACGGCGCCTCCGCCACGCTGCGCGACGTGGTCGCCGACTCGGGCGCCAAAATCACTTTGACCGCCAACAACTGGCTCGCCGGACGCAAGACCACTTTCGCCAAGGGGTTCATCAGCGACAGCAACTTGGGGAACGTCTACGCCAAGGACGGGGTGATCTACAACTGGGCCACGCCCGCCAACTTCGGGGCGTTCTACTTCGCCGACATCACGCTCGCCGACGGCGACGCCACGGGGCAGTATCTCTATCTCGGCACCGGTGCCGAGACGAGAAACTTCACCGTCACCGGCGCCGCCGGTAAATTGACCGGCATCGTGCTCGGTCAGGCGGGCAACGGCGCGGCGATCGACACCACCGCGACCGACGCGGGCGGCGGCATCACCGTCCACAGCAGCTGGCTCGGGACCTTCGGCGGCACCAACAACAACGTGACGGCGGGACACATCCTCATCGGTCCCGCTGCCGCGTGCGTGGCGAACCCCGACTTGAGCATCATCGGCGACAAGTTCAACGGCATCGAGCTCAAGGCCAACACCACCAAGGAATACATGACCAAGATCAAGCTGATCTCGGGACTTTCCGCCGTGAACCCGATCATCAGTTCGGGCGGCACGCTTTATCTCGAGTCGGGCGGCAGCGCCGTCGGCGGGACCGTCTACGCGGGCGGCGTGCTCCAGGCGCTCAAGGGCGGCACGATCTCCGGCGCGACGGTGAGCGGCTATCTCCACGTCATGGACTTCAACAGCGCCAGCGAGACCGCCAGCGCCAACCGTCCGGCGGCGTTCGCCAACGACGTCGATCTGCTCGCCGGTCAGCTGTTCTTCCGCGGCAGCAACGCCTCGGGCGCGAACCTCCGCGTCTCGGGCGGTATCTTCTACTTGCAGAACGGGGGGTCCGCCTCCAACGTGACCGTCGCGGGCGGCACGTTGAGCGCGTACCGGAACGCCGGGGTCCACCCGGACGACACTCCCACGACAATCCATCTCGACGATCTCACCATGACGGGCGGCAGCACCTATCTTTACCACACCGTGCAGGCCACCAACGCGACGATCACGGGCGGCAGCATGACGATCCGCGGCACGGCGCGCGTCTCCGGCGCGGTCGTCACGGGCGGCAGCGTGACGATGTCGGCCGGAGTGCTCTCCGGCGCGACGTTGAGCGACGCGGGCAAGGTCACCGTCTCGAGCGGCGGTTCCGCGCTCAATGTCAACATCACCGCCGGCGCGACCTATCAGTTGCTGATCGTGAGCGCGGGCGGCTACGCCTCGAACGTGACGCTCGTCGGCGGGGCGGGGAGCACCGCGAACACCAACTACGTCTATACCTACGGCAACGGGGTGATCGAAAACATCACCATCGACGCGGGTTCGCTCTATCAGGCGATGGGCGGCACGGTGCGCAATCTGACCGTGCGCAACGCCGCGGTGCCGGTCGCGCGCGGCGTCTCGGCGTACATCAGCGGCGCGACGGTCTCGGGCGGCTACCTCCACTTCCAGAACGGCGCCAAGGGGCAGGACGTCGTCGTCACGGGCGGCACGCTGTATGTCCATGACGACGGCCCCGGCGGAGGCGGCTCGGGCGCGTACGTCTCCAACGTCGATCTCGCCACCGGCACGGTCAACGTCTACGCGGGCGGCAATATCAGGAACATGCGGACGTCGGGCGGCACCGTCAACGTCACCTTCACCAACAACTACGGAGCGGTCGGCATCGCCGACGTGACCATGACGGGCGGCACGGTGAATGTCAACAACAACACCACCGCCGACAATGTGACGGTGAACAATGGAACGTTGAACATCGCCGCCGGCGCGACGGTCAACGGCCTTACCGTCAACGAGACCGCCGCCAAGGGAGGCGTCAAGGTGAGCGGCCGCGTCAACGATCTCGTGATGAGCGGCGCCGCGATGACTTCGGAAACGGTGTATCTCTACGCGGGCGGCGCGATCTCGGGCGGCATGCTTTACGGCAAGCACCAGGTCAACCACATCTACATGACGGGCGGCGAGATCAACGACTTCGACATCGTGAACGGCAACATCTACCAACTCGCGGGCGGCGAGATCACCAATCTGCGGCAGTCCGGCGGTCAGGTGATCGCCCGCGGCTCGGGCGCGATCGTCTCGGGCGCGGTCGTCATCAAGGGCGAAGGTCAGAACGGCGGCGAATTCTATGCGCAGAACGGCGCCAGCGCCTTCGCCGTCACCGCGAAGGACGGCGGCAAAATCTACGCTTACATGGGGACCTCGTTCGCGCACGGCACCGACCTCAACCCGACGATCTTCGACGCCGACATCTCCGCCGGAGGTTGGGGCTCGGTCGAGGCGGGCGGTTTCTTCGACGACGTCCGCGTCCACGAGGGCGGCTCGGCGACCGTCGGCAACAAGGGTACAATGAACGTCAAGACCTCCGCGTGGAACGTCAAGGTCAACAACGGCGGCATCGTGAACCTCGACGCCGACAAGACCCTCGTCAACCTTAACACCAGCGCGGGGGCTAAAGTCAACTACGTCCGCAACAAGAATTCGGCGACCATTCAGGGCGCCGAGACCAACATCGCCGCGAGCACCTTCTACTATGACGGCGCGACGGCGGCGAACGGCTTCTCGGTCGTGAACGGCGTGGTCAAAAACCTCGGCGCGGACGACGTCGCCTATCGGCTCGGCGTCGGCTCCGGCATCACGGTCGAAGACGCGATCGTCAAAGACGGCTGGCGTATCTCCGCCTTCGGCAACGCGGTGGTGAGCGGCGTGAACATCTCCGCCGGCTCGACCGACGACGCGTCGGTCATCATGCGCGACGACTCCGTGGTGTCCGGCGGCGTCCTCTCCGGCGGCGCGAAGCAGGCGGTCATCAACATTTACGAGAACGCCAAGGCGATCGGCACGGTCATCGGCTCCATGGGCAAAGTCGGCGTTTCCGGCACCGCGATGATCGAAGACACCACCCTCAAGGCAGGCGGCCAGCTGGTCATCTCCGCCGGATGTCCCGACGTCGACACCGGCGACCGGCTGACGCTGGACTTCACCGGCACTACCGGAAACCAGACCGCCACCATCAACAACCTCGGCGCGATCAACGCGAAGACCGAGATCGTCTTGACCGGCGAGACGGCGGGCAACACCTACACCATCGCCACGACCGGCGCGACGAACAAATACGTGAACTGCGGCGAGTGGGGCTTGTACGACGACAGCGTCAAGGCGGGCGAATCGATCACCAACGCCTTCACCGGCATGACCTACGACTTCAACGCGGCGGGTACGGCGATCGCCGTTACCGAGTTCACCGCGGCGACGCAGGCCGAAGCCGGCAGCATCGAAAGCGGCACGACGATCAACGGTAACGGCAAGGCGGCGAAGTGGACCGCCAACACGACCGCGACCGGCACGATCAAGGCGGCGACGAGCGCTATCGCGGGCGACGCGTGG
>CACZPY010000259.1 GCA_902783135.1 uncultured bacterium | reverse complement strand
GCTCATGCCGGTGAAGGCGTTGGTGATCGATTCGCCCGCCTTGATCGAGTCGTCGTACAAGCCCCACTCGCCGCAGTTGACGTACTTGTCGGTCGCGCCCGTCGTCGCGATGGTGTAGGTGTTGCCCGCCGTCTCGCCCTTGAGCACGATCTCGGTATCCGCCTTGACATTGGCGAGGTTGGTGATGTAAACGCTCTGGTTGCCGGTCGTGCCGGTGAAGTCGAGCGTCACGAGATCGCCGGTGTCGGCGGCGGTGGTCATGACCATCGAACCGCCCGCCATGATCGTCGTGTTCTCCGCCTTGGCGTCGGCGTGCTGGAACTGGATCTTGCCGCCCTTCTGGACCACCGTGTTGCTGGCATAAGCGCCGGCGGAAAGGTTCAGATTGCAGGTCGTGGAGTTGCCGGTGAGCGTCGTATCCAAAACGCGCACATTCGCGCCGTTCGCGCAGATGATCGCGCCGCCGCGCAGCGTCATGCCGGAGACTACCGCGCCGTCGAAGGCGGAGACGCGCACCGCCGTATTATTGCCGACCGCGTCCTTGAGGACGATGCCGGAACCGATGGAGAGCTTGTAGCCGACGGTCGCGCCGCCCGCGTTGAAGCCTTCCAGCACGCCGTCCGTCGCATGGCCCGCGACCGCGGAGCCGTTGAAGTACAGCGTCCCCTCGGCGATGTCGATATCGTCGCCCGCAAAAGTGGCGAAGCTCTTGTTCTCGGTGAAGTTGACGTGCGCGCCGGTCGCGGTCTTGGCGTTGATCAGACCGCCGCTCGTGACGTTCACGGTGCCGCCGTTGTTGACGGTGACGTTCCACGCGGTCGCGTCGGAGTTGACGTTCACTACGCCGGAGACGATCGCGCTGCCGTTTTCGGTGATGGTGACGCCGTTGGCGGTGCCGCCGCCGAAGACCATGAGGCTGCCGCCCGTCTGCTCGAGGTCGGTGACGACCGCGCCGTTGTTCACGTTCAGCGTGCCGCCGGTGAGGACCGCGTCGTTGATCCGCGCGTAATTGTTGGCGTTGACGGTGCCGCCCGCCATCAGGAAGTCCTCGAGGACCGGGTTATTGGGCGTGTCGTTGGGATGCGCGCCGCCGTTGACCTCCAGATTCATGACGCCGTCGTACATGACCATGCCGGAGACGTGCGCCGCGTTCTGGATGTAGTGGGTGCCGCCGCCGGAGATCCGGATGTCCGCGCCCGAAGCGTTGCTGCCGCGCCAGAAGATCTGGCCGCCGTTCACGTCGACGTCGCTGGCGACGATCGCAACCCGGTCGGTGAGGGCGGTCTCGCTCGCGGTGTTGCTGTCCAGGATGTACAGCTCGCCGCCGTTCAGCGTCGCGCCGGAGATCGTGCCGCCGTTGAGGCCCCAGAGTCGGCCGCCGTTGATGGTCGCGTTGAAGACCGCCGCGCCGCTGGACACCTTGATCTGGCCGCCGGTCATGAGCGCGCCGGAGACGAGGGTCCGACCGTAATTGGCTTTGGAGGTCACGTTGACCGTGCCGCCGGAAACGCGCACGTCGTAGAGCTCGCCGCCCGCGGAGAGGGTGATCGTGCCGGTGACGAGGTCGACGCTCGACACCTTCGCGCCGGAGCCCGGAACGCTCTGATTGCCGTCGTTGTGGATCGCCATGGCGCCGCCCTTGACGACGATGTCCTTGCCCTTCGCGCCGTTCTGGAAGTACAAGGTGCCGCCCGAGACGGTCCCGCTGCTCGCGAACGGGACTTCGCCGCGCAGGATCACGAGCGCGCCGTTGCGCTGGCTGAAGTTGCTGAGGAGTCCGCCGCCCGCGAGGTAGACGCCGCCCTTGTCGGTGGTGAAGTCTTCCAGCACCGCGCCTTCGCCCGCGTACATCGATATGTAGTTGGAGGCGCCGTTCGTGCCGGAAAGATACACGCCCGAAGCGTAGCCGCCCGCCATGATGTTCATGACGCCGGAGACGTTGCCGATGCCGTAGACGGTCACGTTGCTCGCCTTGCCGCCGTTCGACACGGTGAGCCCGCCGCCCGAGTTGACGGTGGCGCTGTTGAGCGAACCTCCGGACATGTGGAGCCGCGCGCCGCTGTTGATGGTCGCGCTCTCCATGAGGAAGCCGTCGATGAACCGTAACTGGCCGACGTTGCCCTCGAAGGTCGCGTTGCGGACCGTGCCCGCCGTGAAGCGGGCGCCGCCCGCCGACATGTAGAGGTTTTCGACGACCGCGCTGTTGCGGACGTAGATCAGAGCGGTCCCGCCGTAAGCCTTGACGTCGCTCGCGTAGGAGCTGTCCTGGAAGACCGTTTCGCCCTTGTCGACCCGGATATCCTTGACGGTGCCGTTGCCGTAGACCCAGAGTCCGCCGCCCGAGTGGTAGACCCGGTTCAGCACCGCGCCGCCGGAAACGACCACGCAGTACTGCCCGGAGTTCTTGTCGCCGTAGATGTTGAGGTCGTTCACGACCGCGCCGGAGTAGGCGTAGAGGTGACCCGCGTTGACCTGCCCGGTGCTGATGTTGATGCCGTTCACCACGCCGTCGGAAGTAACGTAAACACGTCCGTTGACCTTGACGTCGAGGTTGGTTCCGATGCCGCCCGAACTGATCTTGAGGCTGCCGCCCGAGCTCATGACCGGCGCGCTGATGTTCAACCCGTCGAGGATGGTCAGATTCTTGAGCCAGGTGCCGCTGCTCACGAGCTTGACGCCGTAGAGCACGCCGTTCTCGGCGTACATGTCGGCGTCGTTGTTGGCGCTGCCCGCGGCGGCGCAGTGGTAGACCTGCCCCTGCTTGATGTAGGTCTCGGCGCCGCCGAGGCTGCACGCCGCGCCCGCGTTGTGCTGAGTCCACAAACTGCCGCCCGAGATCCAGACGTTCTTGAGGTAGCCGCTGTTCAGGAAGCCGAAGCCGCCGTTGTTTTTGAGGGCGGAGCCGTAGGCGACCTCCCCCCCCGCGCCGACGTAGGTGTAGCACGCGCCGTTGTTGATGTAGCCGCTCACGACCGCGCCCGCGTAGTAGGTGTGCGCACCGCCCGTCTGACTGAAGCCGTAGGCGACGCCGTCGACCGAGTCCGACGCTACGCGCAAGTTGCCTTCGAGGGTGTTCGCCTTGACGTCGATGGCGCCGCTGATGTTGCACGCGCGAAGGTACGCCTTGCCGCCCGACTCGATGACGAGGCCGTTGCGGAAGGTGGCGCCGGTGTTGGTCATCGACAGGTAGCCGCCCGACTTGATCACCGCACCGCTCACGACCACGGAGCCGGAGAGCACGGCGGTGCCCGCGAGGTCGACGTTCGCCGCGCTGGCGGCGGTGCCGCTGATCCATAGCGTGCCGTTCTTCTGGACGGTGATGTTCGTTCCGTAGCCGGACGGACCGACGGTGAGTTTGCCGCCCGAGCTGACGATCGGCGCGCTGATGGTCAATCCGTTCACAATTGTCAGGTTGCGCAGCCAGTTGCCGCTGTTCTTGATGGTGACGCCGTAAAGCACACCGCCGGAGGCGTAGAGATTCAGGTCCTGATTGGTGAAGCTGGCGGCGCCGCAATGGTACCAGCTGCCCTGTTTGATGTTGGTATTGGCGCCGCCGAGGCTGATGACCACGCCGGCGGTGTGCGTCCAGATGACGCCGTTCGTGACCTGCACGTTTTCCAGATAGCCGCTGTCGCCCCGGAAGGCGAAGCCGCCCTTGGCGGTGATCGCCGAACCGTTGAGGATCGAGCACCCGCTGTACATGTAGGTGTAGCACGCGCCCGCGTTGACGAAGTTGCTCATCACGACGTCGTAGTAGTTGATGGCGCCCGCGGTCTGGCTCACGCCGTAGAGCACCCCGTCGACGGAGTCGGACGAAACCCGCAACAGACCGGCGAAGGTGCCCGCCTTGATGTTGTTGCTGCGCCCGCTCATGGTACACGCCGCGAAGTTGACGGTGGCGCCGGATTCGGTGGTGATCCCCCGGTAGGTCGCGCCCCACGCGGCGGCGTTGGTCTTGCCGCCCGAGAGGACGGTCAGGCTCTGGACGATGCCGTTGGAGATATACAGCGAACCGCCCGCCCCGATCGTGGTGTCGGTCAGCGTAGCGCCGGCGGCGAGGGTGACGGTGCCGCCCGAGATGACCTGCATCCGGTTGGCGGTGATGGCCCCGCTCATGGTCAGAAGCTTGTAATCCGGATCGGTCACATACACGTCGCTGGCTAGGACGAGATTGTCGGCCGGCGCGGTAGTGATGGTTGCGCTTTCAGCATAGTTATACGACATTTTCTTTCCCCTTTCCTTTTTAATTTAAGAGGCTGTTATGTTATGGTCCGTTCAAACTTCGATGCAATATACGCCGTCAAACCGCGGCGCGCCATGTAGTATCATGCAAAAGCATATACTATCCTGCAAAAGATCGGGGCTTCGGCATTTTTCGGCACCGCCGTCTGTCCCGCGCGGCAACTCCGCGCCACTTGCAAAACTCTATGACTATATTATATTATAACATAAAAATTCCATTTCGGCAACCCCTATCGTGTTGCGTATCGTTCAAAATCTTTAACCATTCGTTCAAAAAAAAGCGCATATGAAGTC
>CACZPY010000258.1 GCA_902783135.1 uncultured bacterium | reverse complement strand
GCAATTCCAGCAAACTCATCGCTCCGGACGATGTGGCGGAACTCCGCCGCCGCGAGCCGGAACTCCGCGTCGACTATCGCGGCGACTGCTCCGGCGAGGCGGTGGTGATCTGGGATCTGAAACGCATCAAGCTGGAGGTCGTCTACGAAGGCGAGCTGAACGACTCCGATCCGCGGCGGCGCAGCATCGTCGTGCGGACCATGAAGAAATATCCTCCGGTGCTCGACATGCGCAAGGAACAGCGCCGCCGGAAGACTCCTGCCGCCCGCAAGCCTTGACAAGCGCGCCCGAACGGTGTATTTTATATGAAAACACGGGGTGCTGTGTCCTACGACGGGGCACGGCTGAGATCAGACCCGCAGAACCTGATCCGGGCAATGCCGGCGCAGGGAACCGGAATGGGATTATTCCCGCTTGCCGCCGATCGTCCTGAAAACGGCCGGCGCGCTTCATGAAGGTTCTTTCGCATGGCATCATCCGGCAAAATAAGCGAAAGGCGGAATATATCATGGCTATCGAAAATGTGATCTCGACTGCGATCGTGCGCTCGTTCAGCGAAAAACTCCTGTCCGGACTGGACCTTGACGTGGCGATCGTCGGCGGCGGACCCTCGGCGATGGTCGCGGCGCGCGACCTGGCGACGGCGGGGATCAAGGTGGCGGTCTTCGAGCGCAAACTTGCTCCCGGCGGCGGCACCTGGGGCGGCGGGATGCTCTTCAACGAAGTGGTGGTCCAGGACGACGCCATCGGCATCCTCGACGACTTCGCGATCGGGCACAAGGAGATAGAGGGAGCAAAAGGCTACCACACCCTCGACTCGGTGGAGATGGCTTCGGGGCTGATCTTCGGCGCAATGAAGGCGGGAGCCAGGATCTTCAACAGCGTCAGCGTCGAAGATATCGTCTTCAAGGAAGGCAAGGTCGGCGGTCTGGTGATCAACTGGACCCCGGTGGAGCGCCTCGGCATGCATGTCGATCCCCTGACCGTGATGGCGAAGGCGGTGCTCGACGGCACCGGACATCCGAGCGAGATCATGCACCTCGCCACCGAAAAGGCGCAGATCAAACTCGACACTCCGACCGGCAACGTGCTGGGCGAAAAGCCGATGTGGGTCGACAGCGGCGAAGCCTCGACGGTCGAAAACACCAGAGAGTACTTCCCCGGGCTGTTCGCCTGCGGCATGAGCGCCAACAACGTGATGGGCGGCTACCGGATGGGACCGATCTTCGGCGGAATGCTGATGTCGGGACGCAAGGCGGCGAAGCTGATTGCGGCGAAGATCGGCAAGTGATGCCGGGAACTGGCAAATCCGCGCGGCTGCGGGAGCGGATCGACCGCTTCGCCGCCGCGCGTCTGTATCCGGTGGTGAGCTCCGAGTTCTGCTCGGGGCGCTCGCCGCTCGACGTCTTTGCCGCCGCGGCGGAGGGCGGAGCGAAGGTCATCCAGCTCCGCGAGAAGCACTGGGAAAAGTCGCGCATATGCGAACTTGTCCGCGCTTGCCGCCCGATCGCCGACCGTTTCGGCGTGCTGGTGATCGTGGACGACTACGCGGATGTCGCCGCCGCCGCCGGCGCGGATGGCGTGCACATCGGTCAGGACGACATGTCGGTCGCCGCGGTCCGGACGATATCTCCGGAGCTACTGATCGGCAAATCCACGCACAATCTGGATGAACTGCTGGCGGCGCAGCGGGAAGGAACGGACTATCTGAACATCGGTCCCATCTTCGCCACCAGCACCAAGAGCGTCAGTTATCCCCCGGTCGGGTTGGAAAAACTCAAGGAGCTCATCCCGTATGTGAAGATCCCGTTTTCGGTGATGGGCGGCATCAAGGAACGTCATATCCGCGATCTCTTGGCGGCGGGAGCGCGGCGGATCGCCATGGTCACCGAGGTCACGCAGGCGCCGGACGTCGCGGCGAAGGTGCGTTCGCTGCAGGAGTTGTTCCCGCCCGCGTGGGATCGATGAGCGCGGATGACGCGAAAAGTCGGCGGCATGGCATCATGCGGACTTGATTTTTTGCGGGACCGGGAGTACATTCTACACCAGAAAGCGGGTTATTCTCGGAACAATTATCTGTATCGGGTCCTCTTTTGGGCTTATTGTACGACGTGGTTTTGCTGAGATTTCGCACCCGCTTTCTTTTTTTTGCCGACACGTCGTCAACGATGGGTATTATTCCGGCGGGGCAGGGTGGAAGGTCACTTTTTTCCCGAGAGTCCGAGGCGCTTCATCCGGTAGTTCATCATCCGGGGAGATAATCCGAGCTCACGTCCCGCCGCCGAAAGATTGCCGCCGTGGCGGGCGATCGCGTCGGTGAGAAATTCCCGTTCGCAATTACCCAGCATCTCGTCGAGCGTACCGCCAGCCGGATGCGACGGCACGGCGCCGTGATATTCGGCGGCTTGCAGCGTGGGGGGCAGGTTGACGCTGTGGATGCAGTCGTCGCTCGCGGTAAGCACGGCGCGTTCCATGCAGTTTTCCAGTTCGCGGACGTTCCCCGGCCAGCAGTAGGTCGTCAGCAGACGCGTCGCCGCCGGGGATATCTTGGTTATCTTCTTGTTGTACTTCAGATTCAGCATTTCGATGAAATGTTCCGCCAGAAGTATTATGTCGCCCGAGCGCTGGGCCAAGGGCGGCATTATGATCGGGAAGATGTTGAGCCGGTAAAAAAGGTCCTCGCGGAACAACTTTTTTTCCATCAGTTCTTCCAGATTCCGGCTGGTCGCGGCGAGAAAGCGTACGTCGGAGTGCAGTTCCTCGTTGCTACCGATGCGCGAAAAGGTCCGCTCCTGCAGGAAACGCAGCAATTTGACCTGGGTCTGCATCGTCAGATCGCCGATCTCGTCCAGAAACAGCGTTCCGCCGTCGGCGGCTTCCGCCCGTCCGATCCGGCGGGATACCGCTCCGGTGAAAGCGCCTTTTTCATGTCCGAACAGTTCGCTTTCCACCAGATTTTCCGGCAGTGCGGCGCAATTGAGCGTGATGAACGGCTTGTCCTTGCGCCCGGAAAGTTCCACGATCGCATGCGCCAAAAGTTCCTTGCCGGTGCCGCTGGCGCCCCGGATCAGCACGGTGGCGTCGGTCGGCGCCACCTGCCGGATCTCGGTGTAGATCTGCCGCATCTCGCGGCAGTTGCCAATCAGTTTGCCGGGGGCGTTTTGAAGCATGTCCCGGAGTTTCCGGTTTTCCTCGATCAGCGTCTGTTTTTCCTCGTGCTGCAGGATGCACTCGGAGGCGGAATCGGCGGTGATGTTGGCGAGTATCTCCAGAAACGCCACGTCGCTGTTGAGCTTGGTGTCGGGCGTGATCGGGCG
>CACZPY010000257.1 GCA_902783135.1 uncultured bacterium | reverse complement strand
TGGCGGAGTTGGCGTCGCGGCCGATGTTGCCGATGAGTTCGCTGTAGACGCGGCAGGCGGTGTCGAAGCCGAAACTCGCTTCGATGTACTCGTTCTTGAGGTCGCCGTCGATGGTCTTGGGGCAGCCCGCGACGAGGATGCCGGCGCCGGTCTTCTTGAAGTACTCGGCGAGCACGCAGGCGTTGGTGTTCGAGTCGTCGCCGCCGATGATCACGAGCGCGGTGACGCCGAGCTTCGCGCAGTTCGCCTTCGCCTTCTCGAACTGTTCCTCGGTCTCCAGTTTGGTGCGCCCGGAGCCGATGATGTCGAAGCCGCCGGTGTTGCGGTAGGCGTCGATGATGTCACTCGTGAGTTCCATGTACTCGCCCTTGACCAGCCCGTCGGGTCCCTTGAGGAAGCCGAAGAGACGGCTGTCTTTGTTGAGCGACTTGATGCCGTCGAAAAGTCCCGCGATCACGTTGTGTCCGCCGGGGGCCTGACCGCCCGAGAGGATCACGCCGACGTTCAGCGCCGGAAACGCCTTCTTCTCGCCGGCAGTGAAGGTCACTTCGGGGCTGCCGAAGGTACAGGGGAAGAGCGCCTTCACCGCCTCGACGTCGCCCGCCGCGGTGGTCGGAGCACCTTCCTTCACGATCACCTGCGCACCGTTGCGGAGCGCGGGGGGCAGTTTGGGCTGATAAGCGGAACGTGCCTGCTGAAGGGGAGAGATCCTTGCCATGATGAATACACCTCTTATAAATATTGGGTTGAACATTGATCCGTAAAGTGCGCCGTCCGGCGCATATTTATAAAATAACCGTATTTTACGTTTTTATCAAGTTGGACAAGCGCCCCGCGCGGCGGTATATTTGATTTTCGAAGCGGAAGGGAGACGGATTTTCATGGGTGCGAGCGGAAACGGCATCGAGGTCTGGCCGGGGCCGATGGAGGGCGTGGCGTCGGCGGAGTTCGTCCGCGCCGCCAACGCCCTCGGCGTCGTATCGCGCTGGATGACGCCATTCATCCGGCTTTCCTCGGGGGTGCCGGGCAAACGGAAAATCGAGGCGTTTCTCGCGCCGTTCCTCGAAGGTGGAGTGCCCGTCACGGCGCAGCTGATGGGGACCGATGCCGCGCTGGTCGCCCGCGCCGCGGAACTCTGCCTCGGCCTCGGCGCCGCCGGCATCGACCTCAACTTCGGCTGTCCGAGCCGCCGGGTAGTGAACGGCGGCGCGGGGGGCGGGATGCTCCGCGACCCCGAGCGCGCGGCGGGATTTCTTGACGCCGTAGGCAAGGCGCTGCCCGGAGTGCCGCTGAGCGTCAAGATGCGCACGGGGTTCGTCAAGTTCGACGAGTTCGGCGAACTATTCTCCCGGCTCCGCGATACCGGAGCGGCGCGGAAGTTCTTCGTCCATTACCGCACCGTGAAGGAACTTTACCGCGACGTGCCTTTCCGCAACGCGCGCTTCGACCGCATCGCCGGGATCGCTTCCGGAACGCCGCTGATCCTCAACGGCGACATCTCCTCCGCCGCCGAGGCGCGCGAAATCGTCGGGCGCACCCGCTGCGCCGGGGTGATGTGCGCAAGGACCTGGATGCGCGATCCGTTTCTGCTCCGCCGCATCGAAGGAAAGAGCGTCCCCGATCCCGCGACCGGCAGGGAACGCTTCTACGCCGAACTCCTCCGCGCCGGAGTCGGCGGCGGAGCGCGCATCGAACTCGCCAAACTGCTCTTCGGCGCCGACGACCCGCATTTTCTCGAACTCGTCGGCAGGTGACCTTGCATTTTGTTCCTCTTGTACTATATTACCGTTAACACGGATAAAAAGCCGTAAATAGCGCATAAAAATAAACCAAAACCGTATAATATACGCGAGGTCCGTCATGTTGGAGATCACCAACCATCGTCAGGGGGCGCTGCTCAATCACCACCACGGAAAAGAAAGTGCCGACGGGCTGACCGTCCGCATCGAAGGCTGGAGCGATTCGGTGCATCCCGTGACCGTCAACGGCGTCCGGGCGCGGCGCAACGGCCGCGCTTTTTCCGCCGAGGTCACGCTCAAGGACACGATCAACGTCGTCACCGCCGCCAGCCACACCAACTACGGCGACTTCACGCAGTCGATCGTGCTGGTCTGGGACAAGAGATCGTTCCGTCGCTTCAACTTCTTCATCGACGACAACGTATTCTTCCTGACCGACATCGCGAAGGAGCGCCCCCGGCGGCTCTTCGACCACTTCTACCTCGCGGGGCTCAAGAAGATCCACGACGAGTACGGCACCAAGTTCACTTTGAACTGCTTTTATCAGAACTGCCACCACCCCTTCGAGATCAAGGACTTTCCCGACACCTACAAGCAGGAGTTCATCGACAATTCCGACTGGCTCAGGTTGTCGTTCCACGCCCGGGGCGAGTTCCCCGACCGCCCATATCAGGACGCGAGTTACGAGGAGGTCGCGCGCGACTACGACCTCGTCAGATCCGAGATCGTCCGCTTCGCGGGCGAACCGACCTTCATTCCGCCGGTCGTGATCCACTGGGCGATGCTCCGCCCCGCCGGGATCCGCGCCATGGCCGACCGCGGCGTGAAGATGCTGCTGGGCGCCTTCAGCCACTACGCTCCCGTGGGCCCCAGCGCCGCCGACCGCGCCGCCGGCAGCAAAACCGGGCAGATCGCCACCGTGCAGCGCTCCGCCAGCGACAGCGGCGAGACCGATCTGCCCGTCTGCGACATCGGATTTTTCCGCAACATCGACGAGGCGATGTACATCGGAGACCACAACCAGTACTACGACCCCGACTTCGGCATCTTCTTCGGGCGCAGCGGCAACACCTGCAACCTCTGCCCGGTGGATGTGCTCAAAGCGCGTTACGCCAAGATGTTCAAGGATGCGGAAAGCTCCGGCAACGAGACCTTCGGCGCCTTGAGCCACGAGCAGTACACCTTCCCCTACTACGGGAACTACCTGCCCGACCACTTCGAACGCATGGCATGCGCGTCGAAGCTGCTCGTCGACTACGGCTGCAAACCGGTGTACTTCTCCGAGGGGCTCTTCGGCAACACGAGTTGGGAATAACACTTATCATCCGGCAAGACAGGGGATAATGACAATGTTCGAGATCATCAACATCCGCAACGGAGCCGTGCTGAACCACAATCACGGCATCGAGAGCGAAAACGGACTCACCATCAAGGTCGAGGGCATCTGCGACCTCGCGTCGCACATCACCGTCAACGGCGCGCCCGCCATCCGCGACGGGCGGCGCTTCTTCGCCGACGTGACGCTCACGGAAAAGATCAGTTCCATTACCGCCAAGGCGGTCACCGCCTTCGGCGAGTTCACCCAGTCGATACAGGTCGTGTGGGACAAAAAGTCGTTCCGCCGCTCCAACTTCTACATCGACGACCACAGTTTCTTCTGGACCGACCTCGCCAAGGAACGCCCGCAGCGCGCCTTCGACCACTTCTACCTCGCGGCACTCAAGAAGATCCATGAAAAATACAACTGGAAGGTCGTGCTCAACTGCTTCTACCGCAACGACCACTTCGGCGGCGAGATGAAGGACGTGCCCGACATCTGGAAGCAGGAGTTCATCGACAACTCCGACTGGCTGCGGCTGTCGTTCCACGCGTACAGCGAGTTTCCGGACCGCCCCTACGTCGACGCGGGTTACGACGACTTCGCCCGCGACTACGACCTCGTGAAGAGCGAGATCTGCCGCTTCGCCGGCGAGGAGACCTTCAGCGTGCCGAACGTGATCCACTGGGCGCAAGTTTCCCCCGGCAGCGCCAAGGCGCTGATTGACCGCGGACTCAAGGCCATTTCCACGACCTTCCGTCCCCGCACCATGGTCACGCCGAGCCTCGCCGACCGCGCCGCCGGAAACAAGGAGAACAACATCGCCGGAAGTCAGTTGAAAGCCGCCTCCGCCGCACCGCTGCCCTTCGGCTTCGACGACCATTTCAACGCGATCGAAGAAGGCTCGTACCTCAATTGCCATCGCGTCTTCTACAACCCGTACCTCGGCGTCTTCTTCTTCACCAACTGGAGCTGCTGCAACCTCGTGCCGCTCGATGTGCTGCCGCAGCGCTTCGCCGCGGCGGACGCGGCGGCGCGGGCGGCCGGCGGCGAAGTCTTCAGCGCGGTGAGCCACGAACAGTACGAATTTCCATACTACCACAACTACCTGCCCGACGGCATGGCGCGCCTCGAATGCGCGGCTAAGTTGATGGCGGAAAGCGGCTGCACACCGGTCTTCTTCTCGGAAGGTCTGCTCGGAAACAAGAGTTGGGAAAAATAACAGGAGATACTTATCATGCTGGAGATCACCAATATCTGTCAGGGCGAGATATTCAATCACAACCACGGCGTCGAGGACGAACACGGGCTGACCATCAAGGTCGAGGGCATCTGCGACGTGCCGTCGCACGTCTTCGTGAACGACGCCCCCGCCCGCCGCGACGGACGGCGCTTCTTCGCCGACGTGACGCTGACGCAGAAGATCAACACCATAAACGCCAAGGCGGTGACCGCCGGCGGCGACTTCATCCAGTCGATCCGGGTGGTGTGGGACAAGAAATCGTTCCGCCGCTACAACTTCTACATCGACGACCACAGCTTCTTCTGGACCGACCTCACCAAAGAGCGCCCGAAGCACGCCTTCGACCACTTCTATCTGGGCGGGCTGAAGAAGATCCACGAGAAATACGGCTTCAAGGTCACGCTGAACTGCTTCTACCGCAACGACCACTTCGGCGGCGAGATGAAGGACGTGCCGGACATCTGGAAGCAGGAATTCATCGACAATTCCGACTGGCTCAAACTGTCGTTCCACTCGTACTCCGAGTTCCCCGACCGCCCCTATGTCGATTCGAGCTATGAGGAGTTCGCCAAGGACTACGACCTCGTGAAGTCCGAGATCGTCCGCTTCGCGGGCGAGGAGACCTTCATCGCTCCGGCGGTGATCCACTGGGGCAACATCTCGCCCGGAGCCGCCAAGGCGTTCATCGACCGCGGCGGCCGGGTCTACAACGGCATGTTCCGCGCCCGCTACATGGGCGGCCCAAGCCTCGCCGACCGCGCCGCCGGCACCAAGACCAACAACATCGCCAAAAGTCAGGACGGCTGCGGAGCGCCCACCCGCGAGGGCGCGGCGTCGATGTTCGGCTTCGGCTTCGACGAGCACTTCAACCGCATCGACGAGGTGTCGTTCGCCGCCAACCACCGCGCCTACTACGACCCGAACCTCGGCGTAGTCTTCACCCGCGGCTGCTGCTGCTGCAACCTCGTGCCGATCGAAAAGATCCCCGGCCGCTACGCCCAGGCGTTCGCCGAAGCGGAAATTTCCGGCAACGAATTTTTCGCCGGCGGCAGCCACGAACAGTACACCTTCCCCTACTATCACAACTACATCCCCGATCACATGCAGCGCATCGAGTGCGCCGCCAAGTGCCTCTATGAGGGCGGCTGCACCCCGGTCTTCTACTCGGAAGGCTTCATGGGCAACATGAGCTGGGGAAAATAGGGGGAACGCGGCAATGTTCGAGATCACCAATCTCCGGCAGGGGGCGATCCTCAACCACCACCACGGCGTCGAGGACGAAAAGAGCCTCACCGTCAAGGTCGAGGGCATCTGCGACCTCGCGTCGCACGTCACCGTCAACGGCGCGCCCGCCGTCCGCGACGGGCGGCGCTTCTTCGCCGACGTCACGCTGACGCAGAAGGTCAACACCATAACCGCCAAGGCGCTCACCGCTTTCGGCGAGTTCACCCAGTCGATACAGGTCGTGTGGGACAAAAAATCGTTCCGCCGCTGCAACTTCTACATCGACGACCACAGTTTCTTCTGGACCGATCTCATCAAGGAGCGCCCGAAGCGCGCCTTCGACCACTTCTATTTAGGCGGGCTGAAGAAGTTCCACGACGCATACGGACTCAAGGTCACCTTGAACTGCTTCTACCGCAACGACCACTTCGGCGGCGAGATGAAGGACGTGCCAGACGTGTGGAGACAGGAGTTCATCGACAACTCCGACTGGCTCAAGATGTCGGTGCATTCGTACTCCGAGTTCCCCGACCGCCCCTATGTCGACGCGACCTACGAGGAGTTCGCCAAAGACTACGACATGATCCGCGACGAGATCATCCGCTTCGCGGGCGAGGAGACCTTCATCGCGCCGGTCGTGATCCACTGGGGCAACCTCTCGCCCGGAGCCGCCAAGGCGCTGATCGACCGCGGCGTCCGCGCCTACGCGTCGATGTTCCGCGCGCACTATATGGGGGGCCCCAGCCTCGCCGACCGGCTCAAGGGAGCGCAGGCGGGCAACATCGCCAAGTGTCAGGCGAAGTGCGTCCCCTCCCCCGCTCCGGTGGAGGACTTCGGGATCGACGACCACTTCAACGCCATCGAGGAAAAGTCGACCCTCGCCAACCACCGGGCGTACTACAACCCCTACCTCGGCGTGACCTTCTACTGGGGATATTGCTGCTGCAACCTCGTCCCGATCGAACAGATCCCCGGACGCTTCGCAAAGGCGTTCGAGGAAGCGGAGATCTCCGGCAACGACCTCTTCGGCGCGGCGAGCCACGAGCAGTACACTTTCCCGTACTACCACAACTACATCCCGGATCACTTGGAGCGCATCGGATGCGCCGCGCGCTGCATGCGCGAGGGCGGCTGCACGCCGATCTTCTTCTCCGAGGGGTTCATGGGCAATCCGAGCTGGGGCAAGTGACCGGCCGATAAAAGCGAACGGCTCCGGGACGTCCCGGAGCCGTTTTTCATATCTTCGGACGGCGCTTACTTCTGCTGAGCTTGCGCCTTGAACGCCGCCGTCGCGGTCTGCACCAGACTGGCGACGTTGCTCAGATCGGCGGGAAGGATCATCGTGTTGTTCGCCTTGGCGAGCTTGCCGAACTCGGCGATGTACTGTTCCGCCAACCGCAAATTCATCGCGTCCCTGCCGCCCGCCGTTTCGGCGATCGCCGACGCGATGTTGCGCAGTCCCTCGGCGGTCGCCTGCGCCACCAGACGGATCTCCTCGGCGCGCCCCGATGCCTCGTTGATGCGCTTCTGGCGTTCGCCCTCGGAAAGTTCGATCGCCTCCTGCTTGATGCCCTCGGCGCGGTTGATGCGCGCCTGACGTTCACCTTCGGACTCGGCGATGCTGGCGCGCTTTTCCCGCTCCGCCTTCATCTGTTTTTCCATCGCGTCGAGCACCGAAGCCGGGGGCTTGATGGTCTTGATCTCGTAGCGCGTGACCTTGACGCCCCACGGATCGGAGGCCTTGTCCACTTCGGAACAGATCGCGGTGTTGATCGCGGTGCGCTCCTCGAAGGTGCGGTCGAGTTCCAGTTTGCCGACTTCGGAACGCAGCGTGGTCTGCGCCAGCTGCGAACACGCGAAAAGGTAGTCGTAGATGCCGTACGAAGCCTTCACGGGATCGATCACCTGCAGGTACAACAGACCGTCCACCTCGACGATGATGTTGTCCCTTGTCACGCACTGCTGCGGCGGCACGTCGATCGCGATCTCCTTGAGGTCGCGGCGGTAGGCGACGCGGTCGATGAACGGGAACAATACATGCATCCCCGCGCCCAGCGTCTCGCGGTAGCGCCCCAGGCGCTCGACCAGAAACGCCTGCTTCTGCGGCACGATGCGGATGCTCTTGCCGAGGACGACGAGCACCAATATCAAGATTACGACGACGAAGAAAAACGATACCGGCATGATGATGACTCCTTGTGTTTTGGATTTATGACGGTTTATTCGAGATACAGCGTAAGATTCTTGCGACTGCGGATCTTCGCGCGCTCGCCGACGGCGATGGCGCGGTCGGCGCGGGCGGTCCACTGCGAACCGCGAAACTCGACCTTGCCGGGGGCGTCCGGAGCGATCGCCTCGGTCACCACCGCTTCGGCGCCCGCGATGTCGTCGTTTTCGATGTCCGAGTGATCGACCTTGACCACGCCGCGGAAACTCCGGGGCATGAAGCGGCGGCAGAACACGAGAAACACCACGCTCAGAAAACTGAAGAGCAGCAGCGCCATCGTCAATGTGACGTCGGGCAGCAGCCACACCACGACGCCGGTCAGAAGCGCTCCCACGCCGAAGAAGCAGATGAATACCCCCGGCACCATGAACTCCGCCAGGATCAATATCACTCCGGCGATGAACCACCACCAGTAAGACGCCATGCTCATGCTCGAATTCTCCACGGTTTTGCCTTTGCCGATATAATACCATGCCGCGATCGTTTTTACAAGTGCCGCGGCGCGTTTTTTTGTGCCGCGGCATCACCGGCGAAGGCGGACGGATGCTCCGCTCGCGCGCCGGCGGCGGCGCACCGGCGAATATTAGCGGAAAGTTTCTTGAAAACCCCGAATTCGCGTTCTATATTTTAACGATCTTCAAGATAACCACGAGGTAATGATCCATGAATATCGTCGACCGTATCGCCGCTTCCGTCGACCGGCTGCAGGACCGGCTTTCGCCGCGGCGTTTCTACCCGCTGCTGTTGGCCGTTCTCGTCCTCATCGGTCTGTTGCCGCTGCTCATGCCGGGGATCCCCGGAGGACACGATATGTACTATCACTTTTCGCGCCTCCACTCGATGTGCGTGAACTTCCGCCTGGGCGAAATACCCTCCATGATCAACCATGAGGCCATCGCCGATTACGGATATGCTTCCGGGCTGTTCTATCCCGATATCTTCCTCTATCCGACCGCGCTTCTGATGCTGTGCGGCATGGGGATCGTCGCCGCGTACAAGCTGATGATCGTCGCGGTGATGTTCGCCGCCGCCTTCAGCATGTATTTCTGCGCGAGAAAGCTGTCGGCGTCGCATTTCGGAGCGTTCGCGGCGGCGCTGCTCTACACTTGGAGCAGTTATATGGCGGTCGATCTGTTCGTCCGGGCGGCGATGGGCGAGTTTCTCGTCTTCATCTTCATGCCGTGGATCGTTCGCGGACTTTACGAGATCATCTTCGGCAGACCGGAAAAATTCTACTATTTTTCGTTCGGCTTTCTCGGCGTGATCTGCTCCCACGGATTGTCGCTGCTGATGCTGACGGTGATATGCGCCGCGATCATCCTCCTCAACGCGCTGCGTTTTCTGCGCGAGCCCCGGCGGCTGTGGTACCTCGCCGTTTCGCCGCTGCCCGCGCTGCTGGCGGGATGCTCCTGCCTCGTGCCGATGTTCGAGCAGTTCGCGCATATCGACTTCATCATCAAGGCGGAGACCAATCCGCTGATCATCGAACGCTGCATGCCGCTGCTCAAACTTTTTCTGGAGATCCCCGCCAGCAAGCGGGAGATCTGGATCCCCCCGGGGATCGGCACGATCTTCGTCATCGTGTTCATCCAGCGCTTCCGTCTGAGTTCCAAACGGACGAACTTCGAAATATTCCGCGACATACTGCTGATCTCCGGGGTCGCGTGTTTGCTCATGGCGACCGATATGCCGGCGTGGAAGGGGGCTTTCAAGCCCTTGGCGGTGATACAGTTCCCGTGGCGTTTCTTCGCTCCGGCGACCCTCTTTCTCGCGCTCGGCGGCGGAATGACGCTGGCGACGCTGACGGCAGGCGACCGCGACCGCCAGCGCTACTGGCTGCGGATCGTGATGCTGGGTTGCGCCTTCGCCTGGTTCCTCAATGTCGGCTACCTGTATGCCGCCCGCATCCATGAACGGAGCATCACCAGAGGATTCAAATCGGGGCGTCCTCAGGAAGCGAGCGGGATCCACTACCTGCCGCTCGGGTCGATCCGCGACACGGAGATCCGGAAACGCGGCGATGTCACGCAAGCGCGGCATCCCGTGAAGTGCCAAGTCGCCCGCCCCCGGAAGAACCTGCTCGAAGTGTCGTTCTCCGGCAATACGCTGGACAACGAGATCGAACTCCCGCTCGTCGCCTACTACGGATATGCGGCAACGCTGCGATTGCCGGACGGGACGGAACGGCATCTGAAAGTCGGCATGGGTCCCCACAAGCTGCTCTCCGTCGAGGTTCCGGGGAAATATCCGAGCGGAGTCGTCCGCGTATGTTACCGGGCGACGTTTCTGCAGCGGCTGTCGCAATGCGTATCGCTGGTGTCGTGGCTCGTATTCGTCGCCTTCCTCCTGAACAAATGGCGGAAGCGGCGCGCAGAAGTCAGTTGAGCAGTTTTTCGACCGCCGCCAGTTTTACCGCGAGGCAGAAGAGTTCCATCGCGGCGGCGAGTTCCGCGACCGACGGATACGACGGAGCGATCCGCAGATTGCGGTCCTCCGGGTCGCGATGCAGCGGATAGGTCGCTCCCGCGGGGGTGAGTTTGACCCCCGCTTCCGCCGCGAGTTCGACCACGCGCTTCGCGCAGCCGGGGAGAACATCCACCGCGACGAAGTAGCCGCCGCGCGGCTTTTCCCACGTCGCCAGTCCCGTACCGCCGAGTTCGCGCTCCAGCGTCGAAAGCACCGTGTCGAACTTGGGCCGCAGGAACTCCGCCATCTTCGCCATGTGCGCCATGGTGGTCGGCTTGTCCTTGAGGAAGCGGATCGTCCGCAGCTGGTTCAGTTTGTCGTAACTGATCGTCTGGATGCCGAGGCGCTTTGCGATCTCCGCGTGTTCGCCGTATCCAGTGGCGAAGATCGACACGCCGCCGCCCGGGAAGGTGATCTTGCTCGTCGAGAAGAAGTAATACGCCCGTTCCGGATTGCCGCCCTCCTCGCAGGCGCGGAAGATGTCGTAGAGCGGCGTTTCGCCGTAGAGGTGGTGAACTCCGTAGGCGTTGTCCCAGAAGATCTTGAAATCCGGGGCGCCGCACTTCATCTTTCCGAGGCGCTTCACGGTGTCGTCGCTGTAGCAGATGCCCTGCGGGTTCGAGTACAGCGGGACGCACCAGATGCCTTTGACCGCGGGATCGGCGGCGAGGCGCTCGACCTCGTCCATATCCGGTCCGGAAGAGGTCATGCGGACGGGGATCATCTCGAAGCCGAGTTCCTCCGTGATCGCGAAGTGGCGGTCGTAGCCGGGACTGGGACAGAGAAATTTGACCTTGGGGAAACTCCGCCACGGCGCATTGCCGCCCACTCCGAAGACGTACAGCCGCATCATCATGTCGTACATGAGCGTCAGACTGGCGTTGCCGCCGACGATGATGCGTCTGGGATCGATGCCGAGCAGTTCGCCGAAGTAGCGTTTCGCCTCGGGCAGCCCCTCCAGCACGCCGTAGTTGCGGGCGTCGGTACCGTCCTCGGCGCGGACGTCGCCGAACGGCGCATCGAGCACCGCGCTACAGGCATCCAGCTGATCGGGACCGGGTTTGCCGCGCGACATATCGAGTTTCAACCCGCGCTGCCGGAAACTCCGGTAAGCGGCGTCGAGCCGTTCCTTCAGGGCGATAAGTTCCTTACGATCCATCTCACAGATGCGCATATCCATTGCCGCCGTCAAATCCTCAATTGAGGGAGTTGTTTGAAAATCAGGCGTTTAATATAACATGCACCGGGGAAAATTCAAGTCGCGGAGCCTTGATTTCGACGCCGTTTCATGATATGTTAAAATCGAATGAAAATAGTTCGTTCCCCCATACGGGACCGGGATTGGGAAGAAATGTCACAGATACCGTACAGTCAGGAAGTGAAACGCAAACTCGTGCATTTGAGTTCGCTGTGGATGGCGGCAGCATTGCTGCTGCTGCCGCGGCTCTTCTGCGTGATCCTCTTCGGCACGATGACCGTGCTGACCGTACTGCTGGAATACGCCCATTACCGCCGCGTCCCCGTATTGTGGCAATGCTACGACTTCTTCTTCGGCCGGATGCTGCGCGACTACGGCGACAACAAATTCCACTTGAGCGGCGGCGCGCCGGTGCTGGCGGCGGCGTGCGTATCGGCGCTCTGCTTCGCATCCCCCTACTCGGCGCTGGCGATGGCGACGATGCTCTTGGGCGACACGGCGGCGGCGCTGATCGGACGGCGTTTCGGGAAACACCGCTTCGTCAACGGCAAATCGTGGGAAGGACTGCTGGCGTTTCTCGCCGTCGGTTTCATAGTGGTGCTCGGCGGTTGGGCGGCATATCGCTACCCTTGGCCGGTGCTCGCGGGAGGCATGGCGGGGGTAGCGGCGGCGGCGCTGTTCGAGCTCTTCAACCGCGAACTCAGACTGGACGACAACTTCACGATCCCGCTCGCCGTCGGCGGCGGATTCATCCTCGGCGCAATCTGCGTATGAGCGTCCGGCGCAGCGGAGTGCGCGCCCCGCTCAAAACGTAGATCATCCGCGGATCGGCTTTCCGCAGCGCCTTCACCGCCGCCGCGAGCGTGCTGCCGGTGGTGAAGATGTCGTCGACGAGTATGATGTCCCTGCCGCGCAGTATTTCGGGATCCTTCACGGCGAAGCGCAGGCGGTTCTTCAGCCGCTGGGCGCGCGTCATCCCCGCCTGCTTGCCGCCGCCGGGAAGTTTGACCAGCGCGTCGCGGCAGGGGATGTCCAGTTCCGCTCCAACGCGCGAGGCGAAAAGTTCGCTCTGATTGTACTGCCGCCGCCAGCGGCGGAAGAAGCGCAGCGGCACCGGTATCACGAGATCGGCGTGCCAGCCGAGCTTGCGGATCTTGCGCGCGGCGAGATACCCCAGCGGACGCGCCAGTTCCGGCGCGTATCCCGATTTGAAGCGTTTCATGAAGCGCGCGCCTTCGCCGCTGTACTCCATCACCGTCGCCGCATCCTGCCACGGACGCTCCCCGCACCTGACGCAGGCGCGGCACATCGCCAGCACCCCGTCCGGAACGCCGCCGCATCCGGGGCAGTGCGGAGACTCCGGCGGCACTATCGGCAGCGCGGCGAGACACTCGGGACAGAGCAGACCGGCGCCGTCGCCGTCACCCTCGCCGCAGAGGGGACAGGGGAACAAATTGAAGTACCTCGCAAGTGCGCGGAACCACATCGCCGCCGCCCGTCAGAACTTGAATACCGCGCCGATCTTCTTGCCCAGCACCGCGCTCGCCACCGCCAGCGTCGCCGCCAGAAACAGCATCGCCCAGACGCCGAAGGCGCAGGCGATGCCGGGACCCGAGCCGAGAATCTGCGCGAGTTCGTAGAGCGACTTGGTGATCGGGTAGAACTCGCTCTTCTGGGCGAGGATCAACGAGTCGGAGACCTCCAACATCGAGAAACTGAAGGCGAACAAGCCGCCGACCAGCATATTGGCGGCGATCAGGGGCAGCGTGATCTTCGAGAGCACCTTCAAGGGCGACGCGCCGAAGTTGCGCGCGGCATTTTCCAGTTCCTCCGGGGTCTGCTCCAATCCGGCACTGACGCTGCGCACCACATAGGGTATCCGGCGCACCGCGTACGCCACCCCCAGCAGCCACAGCGGATTTTCCACCGGGTGGAAGAAGCTCCGCGCCCACGGATAGCGCGACATTCCGAGGTAGCCGAAGGCGACCACCATCCCCGGCACCGCCAGCGGCAGCATCGTCAGCAGGTCGGCGGCGCCGGAAAAGCGCAGTTTCCACCGCACCGAAGCCAGCGCGGTGACGACGCCGATCACCACCGCCAGCGCCATCGCCAGCAGCGAATAACGCAGACTGTTGTTGATCGAGGGCAGCACCAGCGGATTCGAGAGCGCATTGGAAAAATTGTCCCAAGTGAACTCCTCGGGGAGCAGCGTGTCGTTATAGCGGCGGAAGAACGCGCACAGCACGAGCGCGATATGCGGCGAAGCCGCCGCCAGCGACACGCCGACGAACGCCGCCCCCGGGAGGAATTTCCGCCACGACTTGAGCTTGCGGGCGCTGCTGCCCATCCCCGCCTTGGGCATGGTGGCGACGGCGTGGCGACCCAGCGCCAGTTTGGCGCCGATATACAAGAGCGCCGAAAATACGAGCATGATCACGACCAGCGTGTACGGCAGCGGATTGGTCTCGAGTTCGTTCAGCCCGTTGAAGATCTGCACCGCGGTCGTCCGGGTGTAGCCGAACATCAGCGGCGTGCCGAGTTCGGTGAAGCTCCAGACCAGCACCAGACTCGCCCCGGCGAGGATGCCGGGACGGATCAGCGGCAGTTTGATCCGGAAGAAACGGGTGAACTTCGAACTGCCCAGATTCGCCGCCGCCTCGTCCAGCGAGGGGTCGAGGTTGCCGAGCGCGGTCACGACGTTCAGGTAGAAGATCGGGTACAGATGCAGCGCCTCGATCAGGCAGACGCTCCAGAAGCAGCCGCTGCCGCCCAGAAAGTCCACCCGCTCCAGACCGCAGCGCACCAAGAGCGCATTGATCACTCCGTAATGGCCGAGTATCTTCCGGAACCCCAGCGCGCCGACGAACGGCGGCAGGATCATCGGCAGCATCATCAGCAGATTGCACCACGATTTGCCGGGGAAATCGTAACGGTCGTAGATCACCGCCAGCCCGACCGAGATGACGAAGACCATCGAAGTCGTGACGACGGCGATGCCGAGGCTGTTCAACAGCCCCTGCCGGTAGACGGCGTTGCGGAAGACTTCGACGAAGAGCGCCCGGTCGCATCCGGTCTCGACCACGTTGCCGATCGGCAGCAGCAAAAAGACCGTGATGAAGGCGACCAGCAGCACCAGCAGCAGATATTGCATCAGTCGACGGATCAGCATGATCTATTTCCCCTCCCGCGCCAGTCTGGCGGCTTCGATGTAGTGCCGCCGGGAAAATTCGCTCCACTCGCGGACCACGGCGGCGACGTCGGCGCTGGTACGTCCCTCGGTGACCCGCAGCGCCGCGACGGCTTTGGCGGCGTCGGAGTAACTGAACGGCAGTTTCTCGAACTCGCGCATCGCCTGCGGCACCCGTTCCGGACCGCCCGCCTCGCAGATCGCGCGCCACGCCGCCACGAGTTCGTCGCGGGGATCGATGGCGATGCATTTGAAGAGCACGCGCAGCAGATTGAAGTAACGTCCGGTCCACTGCGGATGGTAGACGAAATCCGCGCCGGACTTGTAGGGATCGTAGTCCGGCACGAAGCGGCAGTCGCGGTACTCCGGGCGGTAGAGTTCGCGCCGCACCGGCGGGCGGTTCAGCGCGTTGACGACGGGACCGCCCGGGATCCCGACCTTGAAACAGTGGAGTTTCTGCCCCTCCTTCGAGAGCAGGAAGTCGATGAACTCCTGCGCCGCCGCGCGGTGCGGAGCGCCGCGCAACAGCTGCACCGGGTCGGCGCTGACCGCCGTACCGCCGCGCGGGGTCACATAGAAACAACGCGGCGCGCCGTCGAAGACCCGGGCGCTCCAGAATTGTTCGCTGATGCCGTAAGTGTCGATCGCCATGCCGGCGGCGGCGTCGCCGTCGCCGACGTCGCGCACGACCTTCGCCGCCGAATCCGAAACGTTGCGGGCGTTGGCGAAAATGCGCTTGATGAGGCTCAGACCGGGGACCCAGCCCGCTTCGGGCGAGCCGGATTCGCTCATCACCTGCTGCAGCACGATCTCGAAGCATTTGTTGGCGGAGCCGGACTTGGTCGGATCCGCCACCGCCAGCGTGTTGAAGAAGCGCGGAGCGCCGAGGTCCGCCCACGTCTCCGGCGCCCGGGGATCGCGCATTTCGCGAAGCCGGTCGACGTTGTAGCAGATGCCGAAGGTCGACAGCACCACTCCGTAGTAGCGTCCGCGGTCGTCGTAGAGGGAATCCCCGCCGAAACGGTGCGGGATGACCGCATCCGAAAAGTATTCGGGGTGCCGTTCCCGGACCTTGGCGTCCACGGCGAAGCCCTGCGCCGCGTGACGCGAATGGTCGTAGGTGCCGCCGCCCGCGAGCAGGTCGATGCCGATGCCGACGTTCGAGGCGAGGAACTCCTTGCGCGCCATCCGCTGCAGCGGCGGAATGCTCGTATCGTCGACCGCGATGCGCGGATTGGCGAAGGAGTTGGCGATGTCGCGGCTCCACTGACCGGGGTGCTTCTTTTCCCACTCGTTGCGGAACTCCGCCTCGAAGCGGGCGGCGATGTAGCGCACGATGTCGCTGGTGCCGCCCAAGTTGCGGAAGTCGAGTTCGATGCGGCGTCCGTGCTTGCGGTAGTAGTAATTGCCGAAGGCGCGGGCGTACTCGTCGCGGACCGCCTTGTTGTGCGCCGAAACGATCACGAGGGTATCCGCCGGAGTGTTGGCGCGTCCGGGCGTTTTCGGCCGCAGCGCGAAGGGCAGCGCCAGCAGTCCCATCCACACGGCGAGCGCGATCAGAAGCTGCTTATTCATCGGCGTCTTCCCGCGGCAGAGCCATGAAGAACCCCGGCTCGAAGTTCAGTTGATAAGTTTCGCCGATCCGGCGCGCCGGAGGAGCGCCCTCGCGCACCACCAGATGTACGCCGGAACTCTCGAAGTCCCACTCGCAGCTCTCCCCGAGGAAGGTGCGGCCGACGAGTTTCGCCGCGAACCCCGCCTCGCCCGGAGCGGCGAAACGGATGCGCTCCGGGCGGATCGCGCCGACCGCCGGTCCCGCGGAGACGTTCTCCGCCGCGATCGGCAGCACTCCGAGCGCCGAACGGAAAGTGCCGTCGCCGCCCAGTTCGCCGGGGATGAAATTCACGTCGCCCAGAAACTTGGCGGTGAAGCAGTCGCCCGGATGGTTGTAGACCTCCTCCGGCGTGCCGAGGTGACGGATCACTCCGCGGTGCATCACCGCGATCCGGTCCGCCATGCTCAACGCCTCCTGCCGGTCGTGGGTCACATAGAGCGCGGTGAGTTTGCGCGCCTTGCAGATCGCCTTGATCTTGCCGCGCATCGCATCGCGCAGCCGCGCGTCGAGGTTCGACAGCGGCTCGTCCAGCAACAGGAGCCGCGGCTCCGCCGCCAGCGCCCGCGCCAGCGCCACCCGCTGCTGCTGACCGCCCGAGAGCGACGGCGGCTTGCGTTGGGCAAACTCCGCCATCTCGACCACTTCGAGCGCCCGACCGACGGTCTCCCGTATCCGGCTTTTCGGATATCCCGAGTTGCGCGGAGCGAACGCGACGTTTTCGAAGACGCTCAGATGCGGCCACAGCGCGTAGTTCTGAAAGACCATCGCGGTACGCCGCTTTTCGGGCGGCAGGGTAAGTATGTCCTCCCCGTCGAAGCGCACCGTGCCCGCATCCGCCTCGACCAGACCAGCGAGTATCCGCAGCAGCGTCGATTTGCCGCACCCGGAGGGTCCCAGCAGGAAGAACAACTCACCCGCGTGGATGTCCAGATCCACGCCCTTCAGGATCGGCGCCTCGGTGTAGCGTTTGGAAACGCCGCGGATTTCAACTTCCGTCATTTGTCAATCATCCCTGTCGTTAATGGGAACCTCTAAAAATTGGAAACTTGGCTGAAAAAACGTTGCCCAACGGCAAAATCACGCCTTGCTCGCGTCTGAATAACGGTTGTTATCCAAACACTTGCAAAACCCGATTTTTCTTCGTCGGATCACCATTTTTCATCTCAAGCCAATTTTTATAGGTTCCCTGAAAAAAACGGCGTCACAATCCGCCGTCGAGGTACTTCATTTTGGCGGGGGAGCGCAAAGTTTCCAGCACTTTCTTTTCCAGTTGGCGCACCCGCTCGCGCGTGAGGTTCATCCGGTCGCTGATATCCGACAGCGGCAGCCGCGGCTGGTCGAAGAGACCGAAACGCAGAATGATGATCTGCCGTTCGCGCTCCGGCAGCATCCCCAGCACCTCGTGGAGTTTGCCGAACAGCACCCGGCGCTCGAAATCGCGCATCGGATCGCTGCTTTCGTCGTCGGCGATGATCGATTCCAGAACATTTTCGTCGTCGCCGCTGCCGAGCGGCGACTGCAGACTGATCGTCTGGCAGCTCATCTTCTTGATCGCGCTGACCCGCGGCACCGGCAGTTCGAGCATCGCCGCCAGTTCGGAGATCTCCGGCTCGCGCCCGTGAAGCTGCAAAAAACGCTGCTCGGCGCGGTTCATCGCGCTGATCGAATTTATCATGTGCGCCGGCAGACGGATGATCCGCACCTGCTCGGCGGTCGCCCGCGCGACGCCGTGGTGGATCCACCAGCTCGCATAGGTGCTGAAGCGGTGCCCTAATTTGAAGTCGAAACGCTCCAGCGCCCGGAGCAACCCCAGATTGCCCTCCTGGATCAGGTCGTCGAAGGGCAGCCCCCGGTTGCGGTAACGCTGGGCGATGCTGATAACGAGCCGCAGATTGCTCTCGATCATCCGCCGGCGCAGCGCGATCAGACGTTCGTGCGCGGAAACCAGTTCGCCGACGGAACGCAACAGTTCGTCCAACGGCATCGCGAAACGCTCTTCGACCAGCCCGACGGTCGCCGCGGGGACCCGCGGATCGGCGACGGGCGGCGTCGCTCCGCCGTTCCAGCCGGGAGCGGCAAGTTTCACGTACTCGACCGCGATGTTGAAGTACTCCTCGAGACGTTCGGCGTTGACCGCGAAACGCCGGAGCAGATCCGGCAGACGCGCCCGCAGAAGATCGCCCGCAAGTCCGTCGATCTCCTCGCGCCACTTGCGCAGTTCGTCCAAGGTGGCGGGCGAGCACTTGACGTCGCGGTCGGGGAGCGACGACGGCAGAAAATAATCGCTCGGAGAAGCCTCGAACTCTATGCACGCGCCGATCAGCCGCGAGATCTCGCCCGCAACGAAACCGTAACGGAAGAGGATCCCCCGCAAGACGTCGGTCGCTTCGTCGATCGAGCGCCACAAGTCGTTCTGTTCGGCGATGGAAAGCGGCGGCAGCGTACTCACGGTACGCAGATACGCGGAAAGCGCGTCCGTCGACGAAGACTCCGATCTGCTGGACTGGGCACACATGTTCGCAATACCGCAATCAGGGGGGTGAACCGCTCCGTTCCGGACTCTCCGCCCTCCCCCCGAACCGACAGGACGGATGCCGCACTCAAAACATACATCGGGTGCCGGAATTTTTCCACTTTTCCCCGCCGCAACGACGTTTTTTTGAAAAAAAAACCGTCCCGCGCTTGAAAAAAAGCCCCGCAAGTGGTATTTTTTGAAACTGTAAACGCGACGATTGCGATTGCAAATGGCGCGGGGGAGTAGCTCAACTGGTTAGAGTGCCACCCTGTCACGGTGGATGTTGCGGGTTCGAGTCCCGTCTCTCTCGCCA
>CACZPY010000256.1 GCA_902783135.1 uncultured bacterium | reverse complement strand
GATCCGGGCGCCGGTGATGACGTCGCGCGGACGCTCGAGCATCAGCCGGTGGTCGGCAGTCAAAAACGGCTCGCACTCCGCGCCGTTGAGGATCAGCGTATCGACCTTTTTATCCGGCGGCGGCGACAATTTCACATGCGTCGGGAAACTCGCCCCGCCCATGCCCACGAGACCGCAGTCGGCGATGCGCCCGATCAGCGACTTCGGATCGGCGTCGCGCCACTCCGGGATCGGCGGGAACAACTCCGCCGCCGCGTCCTCGCCGTCGGCCTCGATCTCGATCGCCGGAGCCGGGATGCCCATCGGTCCCGGGACCATGCCGATCTTCGTGACTTTTCCGCTCGTGGGCGCGTGAAGATTCGCCGACACGAAGCCGTCAGCCGCCGCGATCAGCTGATATTTGCCGACCTGATCGCCGACGTTCACCACCGGCTTGGGCGGCTTGCCGACGTTTTCGCATAGCAGCACCTGATAGCGTTCCAATAACGGCGGCGTCAGCGTCGGCCGGTTCTCCGAAAGCGCCTTGCCGCTGTCGGCGGGGTGGATGCCGCCCTCGAATGTCATCACATCGCGTGAACTCTTGTTCATTTTGCGGCGCTCCCCTTCCTGATTGCCATGTAATGGTCCCTGATCGTGGACAGCGCCCCGGTGGGACACCCCACCGCCTCGACCGCGGCGGCATCCGGCGGCTCCGGCGCGGAGTATTTGACGCGCGCCAGCGACGCCGTAAGTTCGAATTTGTCGGGATCCTTGCGGACACACTTGCCGCACCCCAGACACGCCGAGCGGCAGACCTTGCGTTTTTCCGCACCCTTTTCGGGGGAATTGCAGTACACGTGCACCGCGGACGACGCCGGCACGATCGCGATCACTCCGCGCGGACAGACCGCCGCGCAGCTGCCGCAGCCGACGCACAGTTCCTCGTGCACCACCGCCAGATTGTTCACGATCTCGATCGCCCCGAACGGACACTTGCGCGCGCAGTCGCCCATGCCGAGGCACCCGTAACGGCAGACCTTCGGCCCGCCGCCCACCAGCATCGCCGACGAACACTTGAGGATGCCGTTGTAATACGCCACCCGGTCGCTGGTGAAGAGAGTGCCGCTGCACCGCACCACCGCCTTCTTGGGGACGACTTCGCCGACCTCGACGCCGAGCGCCAACGCGATCGCGCCGACCTGCTCACGGGTCGACACCGGACACTTGCCCGGAGGATTTTCCCCCGCCACCACCGACTTCGCGAAATCGCGGCATCCGGCTTTGCCGCAGCCGCCGCAGTTCGCTCCGGGCAGCAGTTCGGTCACCAGATCCACCCGCGAATCGCCTTCGACCCGGAACAGCCGCGCCACCAGACCGATGACCGCCCCCAGCAGCAGTCCGGCGCCGGTCATCAGCGCCGTCGCCGTCAGCACCCGTCCGAGATCAATCGCACACAGTATCATGATCCACTCCTCCGCCGCCTCAGCACAACCCGGCGAAACCGGAAAACGCCATCGCCAGTATCCCCGCCGTCACCAATGCGATCGGCGTACCTTCCATCGCCTTGGGCGGCGAGGCGAGCTCCAGCTTTTCGCGCAGACTCGCGAAGAGCAGCAGCGCCAAGGAAAACCCCACCCCGGAGAAGCACCCGAAGATCGTCGCATCCAAAACCGAACGGCCGCTCTGGGCATTGATCGTCGCCGCGCCCAACACCGCGCAGTTGGTGGTGATGAGCGGCAGATAGATGCCGAGCGCCTGATAAAGTTTCGGGCTGGACTTCTGCAACACGATCTCGATCAGCTGCACCAGCGCCGCGATGATCAAAATGAAGAGCAGTATCTGCAGAAAACCGAGGTCGTACATCACTCCGCCGACGCTGAAACGCAGCAGATGACGGTAGACCAGCGCCGTCGCCCCCGAGGCGAGCGTCATCACGAAGATCACCGCCCCCGACATGCCCATCGCGGTATCGAGCCGCTTGGATACACCGAGGAACGGGCAGATCCCCAAAAAGCGCGACAACACGAAGTTGTAGACCAGCGCCGCGCCGACGGTGAGTTCCAGATACTTCATCAAAAATCTCCTTGTTGTTCAAAAAAGTGCGACATTTACACGGCGGAAAGCTCTGCCGTCAATCCTTTTTGTCTTCGGAGCCGATCTCCATATCGCGCCCCAGATCGACCTTGCCCGAAGAGCGCGGCGGCGCGGGCGGCGGCGCGTTTTCCGCCTCGCGCAGTTCGTCCGCGGTCATCATCTGCGTCAGCGTCTGCCCGCCGCGGTTGGGATCCAGAAAATCCACGCCCTTGCGCGCCTCGGCGCCCCCGATGCGGCTGACGATGCCCGAGGTGGGATCACGGTAGAGCATCGGTATCGTATTCGTGACCTTCCAGTAACTGTTGTTGACGTTCTCGCCTTCGATGCTGAACGACAGATAGTGGAACACCTTGCCGGAGATCGGCATCAGGAGATGGATGCGGCTCAGCATATCCACCTCGGCGGAAAAGTGTTCGGCGTTGATGACGCGCCCGACGCGCATCACCCCGTAGACGCGGTCGTCGTCCTCGACGACCAAATAGTAATATTTGTTCGGCGCCTCGGTCATGATGCGGATGGTGTAGGTGCGGGTGCGCTGCGGAGCATCCTTCTTGTCTTCGTCGATGTTCGCCACGCCGATCGTCCGCTTCCAGACGTCGACGCCCCGTTCGATGCGGAAGCGCACGTCCTGACTCTGATACTCCGCCTGCAGCATGTTGTGCGATATGAACGCATTGATCGTATATCTGCCGGTACGGTCGAGGTCGTAGTATTTGTGGATCGGGATCACCATCCGCTTGACCTCACCGGGGCGCAGCATCAGCCCCGTCACCGAGATCCCCGTATCCGGGCGCTGGGGCACCGGACGACCGTCGCGGTCGCGGATGTCGAAGAGCACGAACCCCTGAAACCGCGGATCGGTGCCGAAGAGCAGCGGACGCCCGGTGTCGTTGCGCAGCGAAACGCACGCGTAGATCGGTTCGTACTGCATGTAGATCGTACGGTTCAGCGAGATCTCGATGCCGATCTGCGCCCATGCCGCCGGCAGCGCCGACACGATCAACGCCCACATGATCAAAAATTTTCTCGTCATATCAACGCACTCCCGTCTTTTTCCAACATGGAGATCATCGCCTCCGCCACACTTCCGGCGTCGATCCCGAAACACGGATAACCGCGGCGGCACGTGCGGTGCATACACTCCAGACACGTCAAATCTTCCCGGCGGAACACGCGGCAGCGCCCGGGATCGCCCCACGGACCCGTCGCCTCCGGGCGCGTGGCGCCGAAGAACGCGCACAAGGGGCGCCGCATCAGCGCCGCCACATGCATCGGTCCGGAGTCGTTGCAGAGCACTCCCGCCGCGTTGCGCACCGTCTCGAACAGCTCCGGCAGCGTGGTGCGCCCGCACAGATCCACGGTGTCCGGCGGAAGTTCGCGCAACAGCTCCCGCGCCGGGAGTTCCGCATCCTCACCGCCGGCGATCACCGCACGCAAATGCGGATACGCCGCCATGATCCGCCGCGCCGCCGCGCCGAAGAGCGCGGCGGGAAAACACTTGCTCGGCCAGCGCGCCCCGGGCAGCAGCAACAGATAACGCTCCGGCAGATCCTCCGGCGGCGCAACATGCTCCGGCACCGGCGGCTCCGGCAGATCGGGGACCGGAAGGTCGCTTCCGGCGAAATGATTCGCCAGCTCCACATTGCGCTCCACCGCGTGCGCGCGCGCTGCGGAGACCGCCGTCGTGTAAAACAGCCGTGCCGACTTTTCGCGCGGAGAAGCGAATCCCGCCACCGGCGACTTCCGTGCCGCCACGGCGGAAAAAAACGCGCTCCGGAACAACCCCTGAAAGTCGATCACCCAATCGTAACGCCGCTCCCGCAGCGCGCCGCAGAGATGCGCGAACTCCCGGGGGAACGTATTCAAACTTCCCAGTTTCCGCCGGTCGAAAAATATCCGGTGCGCCACCGGCCACGGCGCATAATCCAGCGCTCCGGCGAAGGCGGGATGGATCATGAAATCCAGCTCCGCCTCCGGAAAGGCTTCGTGCAAACGCGCCAACGCCGGAAACAGATGAACTATGTCGCCCAGACTGCTGGGCTTCACCACCAATATCCTGCCGCCAGACAAGATGCCTCCGGGACTTACAAACCCGCCCCCAAACGCACCGCCAGACGCTCCGGCAGACCGGCGTCGAGGATCTTCTGCTGGGCGGACGCCACATCGTAGGGGATGCGGTAGCGCGTCACCCGGTTTTTGCCGGTATCCAGCACCGCGAAACTCGCCCGCGGGTCGCCGTTGCGCGGCTGACCGATGCTGCCGATGTTGAAGAGATACTTGTGACCGATCCTGCAGTCGACGGAAAGTTCGTCCGCCACGGTGAAGTCGGTGTCGTTTTCCGGGTGCGCGCGGTTGCTGGTCCAATCGGCGATGATGTCGATGCCGCGACCCATCGCACCGCCGGTCGGCTGCATGTCGAACGCCACCGGAACGTGCGAGTGTCCGCAGAAGCAGTAACGCGACTTCTGGTACGAAAAATTGCCCGCCGCATCGTGTATGCCGAAGATGTATCCCCAGTTTTCCGGGGTGTCCAAGGTGGCGTGGACCAGCGTGACGCCGCAGATGGGCATCATCGCCTGATAAGGGATCGACCCCAGATAACTGCGCTCGGAGGCGTCCAGCTGATCCCGCGTCCAGCTGATCGCCTTTTTGGCGTTGACGTTGAAGCCCGACATCTCGGTATTGCCGCTGGCGACGTAGTCGTCATGGTTGCCGCGCACCATCGCGCAGAAGTTGAGGTCGCGCGTCTGGCGCATGCAAAGCGCGGGGTCGGCGTTGTAACCGACGATGTCCCCGAGCGAAACATACTTATCGATCTCCAGTTCCCGGCACTTTTCCAACACGACCTTCAGCGCGTCGCTGTTGGCGTGGATGTCACTCAAAATCGCATACTTCGGCATGATCCAGTTCCAGAGTTTTATTTCCGATCCCCAAAAAACACCATTCCTCAAAAGAAACGCACCGCGGCTATAAGCCGGATTCCGTACCGTCCCCCTTCAGGAACGGCGGCAATCATCTGTCTGTGCGACCAGAACCCGGGACTCGGACGCCGCGAGCCACGGCTCGTCCCCTATTTGGTCTTGCTGCGGGAGGAGTTTACCTCAGCGAAGCGGCTCTCGCCCGCCTTCCGGTGGGCTCTTACCCCACCCTTTCACCCTTACCG
>CACZPY010000255.1 GCA_902783135.1 uncultured bacterium | reverse complement strand
CGGCATCGTCCAGCTTTCGTACTGGGCGACGAGGAAGAGGTAGCTGAAGGTCAGCGCCAGCGCCAGCAGATAGATGATCTGCCCCTGATTCTGCCGCTCTTCGTAACTCATCTCGGTCCACGCGACCTGGTAGTCCTTGGAAAAGTCCTTGTCGAGGGTGTTCTGAATCATCTCCATTATCTCGCCCGAACTCACGAACTCCTTGCCCTGCGTCTTGATGTTGGCGGCGGTGAACATGTTGAAGCGCTCCACCTGCCGCGGGCCGACGGTCCAGCGCACGGTGGCGAGGGCGTCGAGCGGGACCAGTTTGCCGGAAGAACTCGGCACATGGAGCTGACTCACGATGTTGAGGTTCCTGCGGTAGTCGCCCGTGGACTGCATCTTGACCTTGTAGGTCTTTCCGAACTGGTTGAAGTCGTTGATGTAGACCGATCCGAGCTGGCTCTGCAAAGTGGCGAAGATCGCGCTGATCGGCACCTTCATCGCCTCCGCCTTGTCGCGGTCGATATCCAGATAGAGCATCGGCGTATTGGCGTCGTAGGAGGTAAAGGCGTACTTCGCCTTGCCGCTCTGCATGATCTTTCCGATCAGCAGCCGCGACGCCTGCATGAGTTCCTGAGGAGTCTGGGAGCCCGTGGCCTGCAGCGCGAAGGAGACGCCGCCCGTCGCGCCGAGACCCATGATGGCGGGCGGCACGAAGACCTGCACCTGCGCGTCGGGGAGCGCCATGCAGCGCATCATGAGCGCGGTCTGGACCGCGCCGATCCGGGTCTGGGGAGTCTTGCGGCGGTCCCAGTCGGTGAGCTGGATGATCGCAAGGCCGAGGTTCTCGCCGTTGCCGGCGGTAAGACTTTGTCCGGGGACGAGCAGCACATGATCGATGCCGGGCAGTCCCTTGGCGATCTCGTCGATGTCGAGCAGCGTCTTTTCGGTGCGGCCGAGGGTCGCTCCCGGCGGCAGCACCACATCGCAGAGCAGCGCGCCCTTGTCCTCGGAGGGGAGGAACGCGCCGGGCAGCGTACCGTATATCCAGTAGTTGCACGCGAGGATCGCGCCGAAGATGATCACGGTCAGCAGTCCGCGGCGCACCAGCAGTTTGGCGAAGGCGAGATAGCCGTTGCGCGTCCAGTCGACCGCGGCGTTGAACCATTTGTACAGCCCCCGCGGCGCCGGCGTCTTGCGCAGCACCAGGGCGCAGAGCGCGGGCGACAGCGTCATCGCGTTGACGGTCGACAGACACAGCGCGATGCACATCGTGACCGCGAACTGGGTGTAGATCTTGCCGACCATGCCGCCGTAGAAGGCGATCGGCGCGTAGACGGCGATCACGACCAAGGTGGTGGCGATCAGCGCTCCGGTGATCTGCTTCATGGTCTTGATGGCGGCGTCGTATGGGTTCATCCCCTCTTCCTGGATCATGCGGACGCAGCTTTCCGTCACGCAGATCGCGTCGTCCACGACCGAACCGATCACCAATATCAGTGCGAACATGGTCAAGGTGTTGATGCTCATGCCGAGCGCCTTCATGAAGATGAAGGTGCCGATCAGCGACACCGGGATCGCCACCGAGGGAATGATGGTGGCGCGCCAATCCTGCAGGAACGCCCAGGTGATGACGACGACGAGGATGAAGGTCAACAGCAGCGTCGAAACGATCTCCTTCATCGTCACGCGGACGAAGTTGGTCGAGTCGTAGCCGAGGGTGCACTTCATGCCCTCGGGGAAGTTCCTGGCGAGGCGCTCAAGCTCGGCGTTGACGTTGTTGAGCACATCGAGCGCGTTGGCGTCGCTGAGCTTGAAGATCGCGAGCGGTATCGCCGGTTTGCCGTCGAAGTAGGCGGTGCCGGTGTAGTTCTCGCTGCCGAGTTCGACGCGGGCCACGTCGCGCAGGCGGATGATCCGGTTGTCGGCGCCCGTCTTGACGATGATGTTCTCGAACTCGGCGGGCTCGCGGAGCCGCCCCTTGGTATCGATCTTGAACTGCATGAAATTGCTGGAAAACTCGGTGCCGACGGCGCCCGTCGCCGCCTGCACGTTCTGGTTCGAGACCGCGGAACGGATGTCGGCGTAACTGACGCCCAACGCCCGCATCTTGTAAGGATCCATCCAGATCCGCATGCTGTAGGTCATGTCGGTGAAGACCACCGCGTAGCCGACGCCGTTGATGCGCGAGATCGCGTCGCGCATGTGGATCGCCACATAATTGCTCAGAAACAGCGGCGTGTGCTCCGGGTTGTCGCTGGTTATCGCGTAGACGCCGAGGATGTCGTTGGAGCGCTTGTAGACGCGGAGCCCGTTGTCCACGACCTCGTTGGGCAGCGAACGCTCGGCGCGCTTCACAGCGTTGTTGACGTTCACGTAAGCCATGTTGGGGTCGGCGTCGGACTTGAAGGTCATGGTCAGCCGGTAGTTGCCCGAGTTGTCGCTGGTCGAAGCGTAGTAGATCATATCTTCGACGCCGTTGATCTCGGCTTCGATCGGCGCGGCGACGGTGTCGGCGATCACCTGGGCGCTGGCGCCCGGATATGCCGCCATCACGACGACCGTCGGCGGCGATATTTCGGGAAATTCGGCGACGGGCAGCTGGAAGACGCAGACCAATCCCGCGATGATGAGGAACAGCGAGATCACCAGCGCGAACTTGGGTCTCCGGATGAATATGGCGGAAAACATAGCGTGTTCACTCCTTCACAAAACGCGCGGGATTACTTGCGGTTCGGATCGGCAAAGCCGATCGGATTGACCTTCTGCCCCGGCGTCGCCTTGTGGCTGCCGCCCGAGATCACGAGTTCGCCCTCCTTGAGCCCGGAGAGGATCGTCTGCCGTTCGCCCACCTGCATTCCGGCGACGACCTGCCGTTTTTCGACGACGTTGTCCTTGCCCACGACGTAGACGAAGTGATGCTTGCCGTCGGTCATCAGCGAGGAAATGCTGACGGAGGGCAGCGGTTTTTCGAACTTTTCGCTGAATTTGACGGTGGCGTAACCGCCCGGAATCAGTTGTTCGTCGGGGTTGGGCACGAGGAACTGCAGCATCAGCGTACCGGTCGACGAATCGGCGAGGTTGTCGACGAAATCGAGCTTCGGCTGCCGTTTTATCTCCTTGCCGTCGGCGCGGAAGATCCGCAGATCGGCGCCGGACTTGCCGCTGCCGAAGTGACGCAGATAATCCGCCTCGCTCATCGCGAACTGCAGCTTGATGGGATCGTACTGGACGATCGTCGCCAGCGTGCCCTTGCCGGGGGTGATGTAGTTGTTGCTGCTGTAAATGCTCTTGCCGATCTTGCCGTTGATCGGCGAGTAGATCTTGGTATAGTCGAGGTCGTTCTTGGCGAGCGCGAGCGCCGCCTTGGCGGCTTCGACGCGAGCTTCGCTGCTCTTCAGGGTGCGCAGCGAACTTTCGTAGTTGGTCTTGCTGGTCGCCTTGCTGGCGATAAGGGTCTTGTAGCGGTCGTATTCGCTCTTGGCGAAGGCGAGTTCCGCCTGCGCCTGCGCCAGCGACGCCTGGGCGGAGCGGACATTCGCCGCGTAAACGGTGTCCTCGATGTTGTAGAGCAGCTGACCCGCCTTGACCGTACCGCCTTCCGCCCATTTTTCATCCTTCTTCATCGTGCCGGAGACGCGGGCGACCACTTCGACCAGCGCGAACGGCGACGTCTTGGCGACGTAGCTCCGGGGTTCGCTGCTGTCGATCATCGTGACCTTTTCGGCGCGGACGGTCGGGGTCGGGCGCATCATCGCCGCCGCCGCCGGGGAGGCGGGACGGCGGCAGCCAGCCAGGGTACCGGCGGCACACATCGCCGCCGCCATCAGCATCACGGTCGTTTTTGGGGTACGGGAATTCATTTCGCTGATCTCCTCAACTTTTTATCAAGACAATCGATTGTCGTTCGATCCGATCCATGCCGGGCAGGATGCCGCGCGGTATGCCGCCCGAAACCAAACATATATTTAAAAAATATACTGCGGGAAAAGCGATAATTCAATCAGCAATCCCGAATTATTTTGATTTCAAATGTTTTATTTCAGATCCCGGGGTATATGGCATTGGCAATCCCGGCGCGCACGGGTTATATTTATCCTCAAAATAAATGTCGGTTACCTTTAACGTTATAGGAGAGTTCGCCGCCATGACGAGACTGTTGGAGTCGCTGCTGCCGTTCCTGAATCACACCGCCGCGATCGGCGAAGCCGTCCCGGAGGGGATCTATCCCCGGTCGGTCCACCTGATCGCCAACTCGATCGTGGCGATGGCGCGCACCAATGACGGGCGGAAACTTGCGATCGTCGCGGCGGGGGAAAAGCGGCTCCCCGCGGGCTTCGAGGGAGAAATCGTGAAACTTTCCGGCAACGAGTGCGGTATGATTTCTCCGTTGTCGGCGGCGAACGCCGCCGCGCTGCGCCGCCACTTTTCCTGGTGCGCGCCGCGCAGTCTCCGCCGCGAGCGAACCAGCATCGGCTGCGGCGACCGGCTGGGACTGGCGACGGCGGGACAGCTCCGCGCGGTCGCCAAATTCCGCCTCGCCCCGGTGCTGGCGCAGCAGTCGATGCGCGAACTTTCGCTGACGGGGCGCACCTTCCGCAACGTGGTGGACGACGCGACCTTCATGGTCTTCATGGAGGATTACCGCGACGGCTACGGCGCCGACGGCGACCACCTCAAGAACCTGCGCGACATCGATGTCGCGCTCGACGCCGGGATGCCGATGATCACCCTCGATCTTTCCGAGGTCATGAACGCCGCCGCCGGGGAATGGAGCGACGCCGAAGTCGGACGCGCCTTCGCGGAACTCCCCGCTGCGGAACGGCAGCAGGCGCTCGCCGGATATGCCGACCAGAACTATGTCATCGACGGCATGAACATCGCCATATCCGCCGCCGACGCCCGCCGCTGCGCCGTGATGTACGGCCGGGCGCTCCGCTTCGCGGTCGAGGTCCACGAGCACCTCAAAAAGCGCCGCGGCGAGGAGTTCGACCTCGAAATATCCATCGACGAGACCACCACGCCCACGCTGCCGTCGCACCACCTCTACATCGCGCGCGAACTCATGCTGCGCGGCGTGACCGTCACGTCGATCGCCCCGCGCTTCGTCGGCGAGTTCCAGAAGGCGGTCGACTACATCGGCGACGTCGACGAGTTCGCCCGGCAGTTCAAATTGCACGCCGCCATCGCCCGCGCGTTCGGCAACTACAAGATCTCCGTCCACTCCGGCAGCGACAAGTTCGCCGTCTACCCGACGGTCGGCAAGGAGACCTGCGGCTATCTCCACCTCAAGACCGCCGGGACCAGCTGGCTCGTCGCGGTCGAGGTCATCGCGCGGCACGAGCCCGCGCTCTACCGCGACATGCACCGCTTCGCCGAGGCCCATTTCGCCGACATGCTGAAACTTTACCACATCACCGCCGATCTTTCCCGCATCCCGCCGCTCGACCGACTCCGCGACGATCAGCTGCCCGCGCTCATCCACGACCACCCGGACGCCCGGCAGCTGCTCCACATCACCTACGGCCCCATCCTGACGGGAGAGCTGCGCGAGCGCTTCTTCGCCGCCATGCGGCGGTGGGAGGAAGCCTACGCCGAGGCGCTCGAAAAACACTTCGACAAGCACTTTTCGCTGCTCGGCGTGCCCCGCCGCTGATCCGCCGGGCGCGGAGAGTCCGTTTTCCCTCCGCTCTCCGGACGCGAAAACTTGACATTCGCGTCGACGGCGTGTATTTTCTTAACAAACAGAAACCATTCAAAGGTGGGGGATCGGAATGTTGTCGAAGATCATCGTCGGGGTGACCGCGCTCTGCGTCGCCGTTTCCGCCGGAGCCGCGAGCATCGTGAGTTTTCAGCTCAACTTCTACTGCGCGGAGGGCGAAGTCAAAGTGCTCGGAACGCCGTCGCCCGGGGTCCGGATCGGCAAGAAGATCCGCTTCCGCAATCCCAAACTCATCGGGCACGCGTTCCCGGTCGAGATCGACCTCGACAAGACCCGCGACATGGAGGTCACGCTGGCCGTAACTTCCGGCAACGGGCAGATCGCGCCCTCGCTTTCGGGGCGGATCCGCGATCCGCGGAGCAAAAAGACGCGTCCCCTGAAATTCGTCTGCACCAAGTTCGAGTTCTGCGGCGAACCTTCGGCGAAGAAACTGCCCTTCACCGTCACCAAGTGGACGAACATGCTCCCCTCCGGGATCGTCGTGACCGAGGGCGAGACCGTCACCATCAAGGCGTCGTTCGAAAAGGCGGAGTGAGTTCCGCAATCATAACCCAACAAAAAAGAGGAAACATCATGTTCGGAAAAATGCTGCTGGCCGGCGTGCTCGCGCTGACGGTCTCGGCGGGAGCGTTCGCGGCGGATTTCGTCGCCCTGTCCTTCAACTTCTACGCCGACGGCGAGATCACGCCCGACGGCGAACTCCCCGCCGGAGTCGTGATGAAGAAAAAAGTGCGCTTTCACAACAAGAAACTTTTCGGCTTCGGACACCCGTTCGACATCAGGCTCGACAAGATCAAGTCGTGGGAGCAGTCGTTCAAGGTCAAGGGCGAGGGCAAGATCGTCATCTCGGTGAGCTGCCGCGCGGTCGTCGACGGCAAGCGCGCTCCCGCGCCCACGATCGACTGCACCGAACTCGTCGTGAACGGCAAAGCGGTCAAACCCTTCTCCTTCAACAAGTGGCGCGCCGCCGCCGGTCCGATCTTCGTGAAGGACGGCGATACGATCACGCTGAAGGCGTCGTTCGAAAAGGCGGAGTGATCCCGGGTCACTCCCCGGACGGAGGAGGTGCGAGCAATTTTTCCAGCTGCTCCATAGCCTCGTCGGCGGAAAAGACTCCCAGCACCTCGCCGCGCCGGAAAAGCAGCAGTTCCCCGGTGCGGGTCCCCGCTATGCCGAAGTCGGCGTCGCGCGCCTCGCCGGGTCCGTTGACGGGACAGCCCATGACGGCGATCTTGCGGTACGGCAGAACGGTCCCGGCGGATCTCAAACGGGCGATCAGCGCTTCCACGCGCCCGGCAAGAGCTTCCAGATCGACCGCGGTGCGGCCGCAGGTCGGGCACGAGACGATCTCGGACGCGGCATCGCGGCGGCCGCAGGCTTCGAGTATGGCGATACCGGCGCGCACCTCCTGCTCCGGCGCCCCGGTGAGGCTGACGCGGATGGTGTCGCCGATCCCCTCCAACAGCAGCGCTCCGATCCCGCAGGCGGATTTGATCGTGCCGCGGTAATTCGTCCCCGCCTCGGTGACGCCGATGTGAAGGGGCAGTTCCGAACGGGCGGCGAAAAAGCGGTTGGCGGCGACGGTCACACCGACACTCGACGCCTTGAGCGCCGCCTTGACGTGGTACACTCCGCATTTTTCGAGCGCTTCGCACTGACGGAGCGTCTTTTCGGCGAGGACCTGAGCGAGCGCGGCGTCGCGGTCGAGTCCGCGGCGGCACGCCTCCCGGACCGCCGCTTCGCCGATGCTGCCCGAGTTGGCGCCGACCCGGATCGCGGTGCCGTGTTCGATCAATGTCGCGGCGAGCGCGGAAAACTCCGCGCCCTCCGCGGGGAACAGCCCCGGATTCACCCGCACCGCGGCAGCGCCCGCCCGGATCGCCCCGAGCGCGCTCGCGCGGTCGAACTGGATGTCCGCCACGAGCGGCAGCGGCGTCTGTTTCACCAACTCGCGCAACGCCGCCACATCGGCTTCGCCGTCGACCGCGAGGCGCACGATCCCGGCGCCCGCCCGCCGCAGCGACTCCAACTGCGCCGCCGCCGCCGCGAGGTCGCGGGTCGGCACGTTCAGCATCGACTGCACCGGAACCGGCGCGTCGCCCCCCACCGGGACCGCGCCCACCATGATCTGCCGGCAGCGGCGGCGGGTCATGGCTTCGGCTCCGGTTTTTCGGCTTTGAAGGCGGGCTTCAGGTGGTTGTCGTAGATCCGCCGCACATCGTTGAAGGTAACATAGAGCATCAGCAGTATCAGCAGTCCGGCGAATACCGCGAACAGCACCTTGACCAGTTTCGCCGGGAGCGGTCTCCGTATCGCCAGCTCGACGCAGCCGAAGAAGATGTGCCCGCCGTCGAGCACCGGCAGCGGCAGCAGATTGAAGATCGCCAGCGCGAACGAGATGATCACGAGGAAGTAGATCCCCGTGCTGAACGTCGAATAACGCACCGAGGCGAAGAGCACCGTCCCCATCCCGAGCGGACCGGAAAGGTGGCTCGGATTGATCTGCGACCGGGCCTGGGTCAGCCCGAGTTTGTTGCCGATGCCGATGATGAGACCGCGCAGCGCCTTGTAGCTCATCTCCAGCGTCGCGACGAACTGGCTCCACGGCGACGGATAGTCGCGCAGCGACAGTTCGGCGTCGATGGTCATCGGCACGAATTTGACCGGAGTCAGCTCGATGGTCAGCGTTTCGCCGCCGCGCCGCAGTTCCAGCCGGGCGGGACGATCACCGTGCGCCTGGACCAGCTTGGTGAACTCGGGGAACCCCGACAGCTCCCTGCCGTCGACACGCAGTATCTTGTCGCCGGCTTTCACACCCGCCTTCTCCGCCGCCCCGCCGGGGATAACCCCGACGATCACCAGCTGGCGGTCGGGCGCCGCATCGGCGGCAAACTGCACTCCCGCGAGGTAGTATGCGAACTTCACCGGCACCGGGACCGGCGTCACCGTGACTTCGACCGGCTTGCCGGCGCGCAGCAGCTGCAGCCGCACCGGAGAACCGTGCGACATATCCAGCGCCAGCTGGAAGTCGCCGAGCGTGGTCAGCGCGCGGCCGTCGATGGTGACGATGCGGTCGCCTGCCTTCACCCCCGCCTTCTCCGCCGCCCCGCCCGGCAGCGGGACCAGTTCGATCGGGATCAGCGGAGCGAAGAAGGGATACGCGATGTGCTCGTTGCGCAGCTTTTCCGGCGCGTTGGGGTTTTCGCGCGGGATGTAGCGGATGTGCAAGACTTTCCCGCCGCGCTCCACCGTGAGGTCGATCTCGCCGATGGTGTAGATCAGCTGCTCCGTAAACTTCGCCCAGGTGCAGTGAAAACGTTTGCCGTTCACCGCCACGATCTTGTCGCCCGCGCGCAGCCCGGCAGCGTACTCCGGCCCGGCGGGGTCGATCGTGCGGACCGTGATCTCGCGCATCTTGGGTGTGTCCTGCGGCATGCCCCAGATCCAGATCGCGCAGGCGAGCAGCAGTCCCGAAAGGATGTTGAAGAGCGGACCCGCCGCGGCGGTGATGATCTTGTCCACGGGTTTGCCGTGCGGCAGTTCCGTGCCGTCTTCGGCCTTGGGGACGTTGTCGGTGGAGTCGATCTGCGGGATCTCGCAGTAGCCGCCGACGGGGATCCAGCCGAGGCGGTATTCGACGCCGCGGTACTTTTTGCGCCAGAATGGTTTGAAGCCGATCGAAAAAGCATCGACATGCAGCCCCCGCCACTTGGCGGCGAGAAAATGACCCAGCTCGTGGGCGAAGATACAAAACCCGATGGCGATGACGACGAATATTATCGCCAGGGCGTTGAACAACCAATCCAGCAGCATCTTTCGAAAACTCCGACGTTGATGAGTGTCTCTTATCGATTTATTTAAGATAACCCGCCAAACCGGATATTCCAAGATGAACGGCGCAAAAAAAAGCGTTCTTGCCGGCAACGGATCACCGGGTGCGGCGGTGTCGTTCCGCGCGGCGGGCGAGGAGCAGTCCGAGTTCGAAGAGCAGCCACGTCGGCGCCGCCAGCAGCAGCTGGCTCACGACGTCCGGCGGGGTCAGCAGCGCGGCGAGGATCAGGATCACGGTCACGACGATCGGGCGCTTTTTCGCCAGCGCCGCGGCGGTGACGAATCCCATCCGGACGGCGAGGTACACGACGATCGGGGTCTGGAACATCAGCGCGAAGGCGAGCGTCAGCCAGCCGGCGAGGTCGAGGAATTTTTCGAGGCCGATGAGCGGCGTCAGCGATCCGGTCGCGAACGAGGCGGAAAAGTTCATGAGGAGCGGCAGTATCACCCCCACGCAGAAGGCGCCGCCCGCGAAGAACAGCAGCGACGAAAACATCACCCACCACCCCAGCGCCTTCCGCTCCGCGGGATAGAGCGCCGGAAGCACGAACTTCCACACTTGCAGGATGTTCCACGGATACGCCGCCGCCAGCGCCATCACCAGCGCGAGTTTCAGCTGCACCCAGAAGACCTCCATCGGCGCAAAGTAGTGCAGCGCCGCCTCGTCGGGGAAGCACCAGCGCGTCAGCCAGCCGATGACGTACGGCGACGCCCAGTAGGCGACGGGGTAGAGCACCGTCGTCACGACGAGGATCCGCAGCAGCGTTTTCCGCAGCGCTTCAAGGTGCGAGATCAGCGTGTCGCCGTCGCCGCTCATGCGTCGTGCCGGTCTTTCGGCGACTCCGTTTCGTTGTCGGCTTCTTCCCTGCCCTTCTTGAACTCCTTGGAGGCGCGCCCCAGCGAACGCGCCAGTTCGGGGATGCGCCGCGCGCCGAAGATCAGCAGCACCACCACGACGATCAGCAGAATTTCCCACGGTCCGATATGCATTTCTTATACCTCCACAGTTGGTGACGGTTTTTCGATGGCGGTCTGGGCCCAGACGGGATGTACCGTCATCGCCTTTTGCGGCGCGGCGGGACATGTCGCCTGACATGCTCCGCAGCCGATACACTTGTCGGCATCCAGTCTGGGGACGCCCAATCTGCCCCGCAGCGTGATCGCCCCCGCGGGACACGCCGCGGCGCACTTGCCGCACTTCTTCAATTCCTGACAGACGATGCAGTGCCCGGCGTCGAATTTCGCCCGGGCGATCCGGGTGCGCCGCTTCTTCTCCAGCCCGAGCGGGACGAGCGCCCCCGTCGGGCAGACGGCGGAGCACTTGTCGCAGTCGTAGCGACACGCCCCGCGCGAAAGATCAAGGTGCACCGGACCGTACCCGCCCGGAGCCGGCACGATGATCCCCGCCGGGCAGTTCGCGGTGCAGAGTTGGCACGCCGTGCACTTCAACGCGAAGCGCGCCTCGTTCCCCGCACCCGGCGGCAGGATCAACCCAGTGCCCGGCTCCTGCGTCACTTTTTTCACCAGCAGCGGGATAGTCGCCGCATGGGTGAAGACCGTACCCATGATCACCCCGCCGAAAACGGTCGTGCAGTCGATGAGAAACTGCCGCCGTGAGCGGTCGGGCGGCGTTTCAACCTGTTTCCGCCGCGCCGTGAACTCCACGCCGTCGAAGCGGCAGGCGGCGAGGCAGTTCAGACACCGTACGCACCGTTCGTTGTCGAGCGTGCCCGCGGCGGGATCGATGCACCCCGCGGGGCAACTCTTGACGCACGCGCCACATTTGACGCATTTGTCGGTGAAGCGCAGTTTGAAGAGCCCTCGCGCGCTCAACAGCCCGAGCAGCGTCCCCACCGGGCAGAACGTCGTGCAGTAGAGCCGCTTCTTCCAGACGGCGAGCAGCGTGATAACTGCGAACGGCAGTATCGCGCCGAGGGTGAAACCGCCCGCGACGATCCGCCCGGAGTTGGAGTACGGGTCGAGCGTCATGAAAGGCAGCGTCCACCCGATCAGCGCGGAGAGCGAAAAGCCGAAGATGAAATAACGGATGCGCGGACGATCCGGCTCCGGACGCCCCTGGCGGCGCGACAGCCAGCCGACCGCGTCCTGCCAGATCCCCAGCGGGCACAGCGCCGCGCAGTAGAAGCGGCCGAAGAGCCACGTCGGAAGCGCGACCGCCAGCAGCACCGCGAGCGCGCCGCAGGTGAACGACGCGACGCACTGCAGCAACGCCGGAGCGAACTCGATCCGCATGGCGCGCGCCGCCGCGAAACAGCCGAGAAACGCGGCGAACGTCACGGCGAAAAACAGCGCCGCCGCCGCCACCCGGAGCCACCGGAAAAACCGTACCATCCTCATCCTTGCACCCTTTTCTCCGGCGTCCCGCGCCGGATGGGATCCGACCATATATCAAAATAACCGTCGAAGTGGCAAAAAGTCAATGGTGAAACGCAAAAAAAACGCGATTTTTATTCCGGAGCGGACGGAGAAACGCCGGTGACGCCGCATTTTTGCGCCGGGGCGGCTTGCATTTCTTTCGATGCCGGGATATATTAAGTAAACACGCGTTGCGCTCAAGTGCGGCGCGGCTGATAATGTGTTTGGTGCGCCGACGTGGCGGAATTGGCAGACGCGCTAGGTTCAGGTCCTAGTTCCCCTTAAAGGAGTGGGGGTTCGACTCCCCCCGTCGGCACCATCTTATTACGGGTGCGGGTATGGCATAACGGCTGTGCACCAGCCTTCCAAGCTGGTTATACGGGTTCGACCCCCGTTACCCGCTCCACTTGCGTGGTGGGATTGCCGAGCGGTCAAAGGCGGCAGACTGTAAATCTGCTCTCGACGAGTTCGATGGTTCGAATCCATCTCCCACCACCATTTTTTTGCCCTTTTTCAGGGCAAAAAATGCCACGGCGTAATCTGCGTCAGCAGATGAAGACGGGCTTTCCACGGTTTTTACGCGGCATCGCCGCGTTGCGCGCTCCACAGCTAAAAAATTGAAACCTGCGGTTTCGTTTTTTGCCGGGTTTTGCTTCCCCGCTTGCGCGTGGTAAAAAACCTTACGTTTGTCCCGGTCGGGGATTCTTGGTAAGTGGTTGCCGCACCTTAGGCAGACGTCACTCCGGCAGTTTGCCGGAGATGAAAAAGTCGAGCACTTCGGTGATGTGGGCGTCCCAGAAATCCCAGGTGTGCGCTCCGGGGCGTTCGTAGGCGTGGAACCCCGGATATTCCAGGCGCGCGAGGTGCGCGTCGAAGCGCCGGTTGTCCTGAAGCAATTTATCCTCCGTCCCGCAGAAGGAGATGATCTTCGGCAGTTTCTTCCCGGATCTCACTGCGGCGTCGGCAAGGGCGAAGAGGTCGTTGCCGTCGGCGGCAAGCCGCGAAACGCCGCCGAATATCAGCCGCATTTCCGCCAGCCGGATAACGGAATCCGCGGTGCGCAGACGGCGTCTTATATCCGTCACCGCCGACAGCGCGCCCACGGCGGCGAACCTTTCCGGCTGGCGCAGCCCCAGTTTCAGCGCGCCGTACCCGCCCATGGACAATCCGGCGGCGAAGGTGTCTTTTCTGCTCTTGGGCAGTTTGAAGATCCCGTGCATCTGCTCCGGGAGTTCTTCGGCGATGTAGCTCCAGTACCGCGGTCCGTGGACCGCGTCCGTGTAGAAGCCGCGGCCGCCGTCCGGCATGATGACCGCGATGTTGCGGCGATCAGCGTAGCGTTCGATGGAGGTGCGACGGCTCCAGATCGACGCGTCGTCGGAAAGTCCGTGCAGCAGATAGAGCACCTTGTCCGGCGCGCCGGACGCCGTCGGATACGCCACATAAACTTCGACCGCCTTCTTGAGTTCATTCGAGTACATCCGGCAATGCATGAAAGCCATATCTTAACCTCCCTGGGTATCCCTTCAATCGCCGATTATCGTGTTTATGATCCCGGTCTGATCCTTTTCCGCCAAACCCGCATATATCGGCAGGCAGAGAATTCTTTCCGCGACCCGGGTGGCGACGGGAAGGTTCGCCGCCGTCGCGCTCGGCAGTCCGCGGTAGGTCGGGAAGTTGCTGCACAGCGGATAGAAGTAACGCCGCGAATAGATGCCGTTCGCCTTCAGTTTGTCGTAAAGCCCGTCGCGGGTCATGCCGTATGCCCTCGCATCCACCTCGATCGGAAAGTAGGCGTAATTGTGTTTCACGCCCGGAATATCCTGAAGCACCCGTATCCCCGGCACGTCCCCGAGCGCTTCGCGATAGCGCCGCGCGATCTGCTGCCGCTTGGCGATCTCGCCGTCAACGAGTTCGAGCTGAAGCAGCCCGAACGCGGCGCGGAATTCGTCCATCTTGCCGTTGCTGCCGGGAGCGACTACCGTGACTTCGTCGGCAAAACCGAAGTTCTTGAGGAAGTCGATCCGCTTTTTGAGGTTTCCGTCGTTCGTGATCAGAGCGCCGCCCTCGAAGGTGTTGAAGACCTTGGTCGCGTGGAAGCTCAGCATCGAGAGGTCGCCCCATTCGCACACCGACACGCCGTCCTTGCGGACGCCGAAGACGTGCGCCGCGTCGTAAAAGAGTTTCAGCCCGTAGGTGTCGGCGATCCGCCGCAGTTCCTCGTGGCGGCAGGGGTTGCCGTAGACGTGGACCGGCATGATCGCAGTGGTCCGGGGCGTGATCAGCGCCTCCACCTTCGCCGGGTCCATGGTGTAGGTGTCGGGCTCGATGTCGCAGAAGACCGGTTTACAGTTGTTCAAGTGGATGGCGTGGGTGGTGGCGACGAAGGTGAACGGCGTCGTGATGACTTCGCCGGTGATGCGCAGCGCCTGCATCCCCACCTGAAGCGCGATCATGCCGTTGGTGAACAAACTGACGAATTCGACGCCGAGATACTCCGCCAGCGCGGCCTCGAACTTTTTGTGGAACTCGCCGTTGTTGGTCAGCCATTTGTTGTCCCAGATCCTTTCGAGATACGGGATGAAATCGTCGAGCGGCGGCAGCGAAGGTTGAGTGACGAATATCTTTTTTTCCATATCAAATTTCCCGGGTTGTGTATCTGATTTCGTTCGGATCCGTTCCGTTGTTCCGTATCATGATCTGATGGACCGCCCGCATCGGGGATCGTCTATTTGGCGCCCTTCGGCGCCAGAAAAAACTTTTTCACGCGGAAACGGACGGGAGAGATCAACTGTCCGTAAAGCCACGCCGCGATATTGGCGAAGAAAAATTTGCAGTCCAGACGAAGTTTGCCGCGGAAAGTCGGTCCCCGGTAATCATGCGCCATCCGGTATTTGGCGAATCCCTGATAATGCAGCAGGACCATTTTGACCGATCTCCGCTCGCGCATATTGAAGCAGAACGGGCAACCGTCCTTCCAGACGACGGCCTTCTGATTGAAGAGCGAAAGTTTGTACTCGTTCTCGTATTCCTGAGACGAATAGTTGATGCCGGAATCCATGCTTTCGCCGTCCCACAAACTCAAAAGGTTCATCGTCCGGGTTGCGTACCGCTTGATGAATTCATCCGCCAAAGTCATGTCGCTCACGGGGAAATGTTTTCCCTTGACCGCCGACAAAAGCTCCTCGTCGCGGTAGACCCGGCAGCAGAAATCGACGAAGCCGGCGAGCCATTTTCTGGTTATGACCGACCCGGCCAGGGAATAACAGTCCTGATTATAATACATCGCCCCGATCTCGTATTTCCCCTCGTCGAACAAGCGCAGCATATTGTCGGGATAGGCAAAGAGCAGAATATCGGTGTCGATCGCCAGGCATCGGTCGATATCTCTTTCCTGCATCATCCGGAGAAGATAGAGCCAGCGGATGATGCAGAACGATTCATAGTCGTACGAATTGGTCGAGCAATGTTTGTATATGCCGAGAAATTCGTCCGCGATCCCCTTGTAGGACGTCATGTCGACATGGTTCACAAAATCGAAGCGGTCGTTCTCTTTGTCGCCGAGCAGAAAGATCTCGGTGCCGTCCGGGATCACGGCACGCGCCTGACGCAGCGAATACTCCATATAATCGCTGTAGCCGCGGTGGATGAATACGATCGGGATTCCCATAACACTATTTCCTTATAGTCACCAATAAGTCGCGTTCTCGACTTTCGAACAGCACCTCGGCGTTTCATCCTCGGACGGCGACGTCCAGAATTCGTTTATCAGCGGAGAGTTTTTCCACCGGTTGCCGTAAATGCCGAACAGCATCTGCAAAACCCCGCCGAGGTGCACGGCTTTTTTGCCCAGCTGCTTGACATGAGCCGCCAGCGGGAACCCGTAGGCGCCCGCTCCGATCAAGGCGATGTCGAAGTCGCTCCGGGAAATTTCCCGTTTCATGTATTCCAGCGCGTCGAACCAGGTCGGGAAATCGCATTCCCCGCCGAGGGATTGCACGGCCTGAACGATCTTCAACTCGAATTCGGGAAGGATGTACGGATTTTCGAACAACTTCTCGCGAATTCGGTACTGTTTTCGGATGGACCCCGCAAAGGGGTGGACCACAAGGATCTTTTTCCCTTGCAGACATCGGGTCCACGGCTGTTCGCAGAAGAAGGGTTCGAGCCCGTGCAACGGGATCGTCGTCAACCGGTCCTGGAAATATTTTCTGACCCGAAATTCTTCCGGCCGCCAGCAGCCCAGAATATCCGCCGATCCCATGCATTCCAGCATCAATTCGCAAAACCGACTCAGATGCTCCTTGTCGGCGGGAAAAAATCCGGAATAATCGCAGATCATTCTGCGGATCCTCGCATCGAAGCCGATCGGTTCGAAATGCAGTTCGCGGATCAGTTTTTGAACGAAACCGAGATCCCGGTTGATATATCCCGTAACGGTCTCCAACTCGGTCGCCCCCATCCGGCAGATCATAACCGGATCGGTCGCGGTCAGGGCGTCGTAAACGACCTGATTCGATTCCTGAACCGATTGACAGGTCAACGGCAGGTGAAACGGACTGCCGACCATCTTTTTGGCCGTGCAGTAAACGGGCCACAATATATTCGCGCGAAACTCGGATCTGTTCATGACTGCCATCCATCTGCCGACAAGGCGAAAAACGTAAGCCGCGTTGCTCCCCGGCGCGCCGCGGAGCCCCGGTGCTCTTTCACCAGTAACATCCGCCCTCTATCTTGTGAAAACACTGCGGTCTGCTTTTCTCGCCCGGACGGATCCAGTATTCGTTGTAAAGTCCGCGATACGCCGGCATCGCATCCCAGCGGGCGCCCTTTATGCCGAAGAGCATCTGCAGCACCCCGCCCACGACGACCGCCTTGCGGCCGAGCCGCTTGATGTGGGCCGCCAACGGAAAGCCGTAAGGTCCGGCGGCGATCAGCGCGATGTCGAAATCGATCTCCGCGATCTCGCGCTTCATGCACTCCAAGCAGTCGAACCAACCGGCGAAACCATCGCGCAGACCGCGATAAAACGGCATGTAGGTGCGCAAATCGAATTCGGGCAGGATATCGGGGTTGCGGAAAAGTTTTTCCCGCCGCCGGTACTGGCCCGCGATCTCCTCGACGAACGGCTGTATCACCAGGACTTTCCTGCCCCGCAGCGCCGCCGTCCACGGCGTCGCCGAGAAAAACGGTTCGAGATCGTCGAGCGAAATCACGTCGAAGTCATAGGGCGTCTTGAACACTTCGAACTCTTCCCAGCGCCAGGCGGCGAAGACGTCCAGTTGCCCCAGATCGCTCATCATCAACTGCGTGAAGCGCTCGAAAAAAGCGTCGTCGGGATGTTCGACGCTCTTCCACAGCCGCCGGAGCTTCTTCGACGGCCAGGGCTGGTTGAAAGTCAGCAGCCATTTGAGTTTCTGCGCCCAATTTCCGTTTTTGTGCAGCACTCCTTCGATGCTTCTGATCTCGGTGCAGCCGATCCTGCCGATCATGCACGGCCGGTCGAGCAGCAGTTTGTCGCGGATGAGACGCTGGGCGTCGTCGCCGGTGCAAGTGTACGGCAGATGCCGCTTGAAGCCGACGAGATCCATCAGCAGAAAGGCCGGCGGAGCCAGCACGTACTTGCGGAAACGCTGATACCCCTTGTTGAAAGCGTGTGTCAGTTTTTTCGTCGCTTCACTCATCGCGCGCCTCCCGTTTCAGGATGCGGATCAGCACGATCCCGATTATCATGGCGAATGCCGTATAACTTGCGAACGTCGCCGCCGCCGCGCCGCAGATGTCGAAGCGGCGGATGAGCAGATAGTTCAACCCCATGTTGAGCAACGCGGCGAAGCCGGCGACGACCGCCGCCGCCACGACTTTTCTGAGGCAGAACATGACCTGAAGCAGCAGATTGCCCAGCGTGAAAAACACCATCCCAGCGCAGAGGATCGCCAGCGCCGGAGCCGCCGCCGCGTACTTCGCGTCGAAGAGAAGCCGGATCAGGAAGCTCCCGCTCCGGTGGAACACCCACCACACGGGCAGCACCGCGACCGTCGCCGCGGCGATGGCGCCGACGACGAACGACAGCAGCCGGGAATACTCCTTCCGGCGGGTCATTTCCACCGCTATCGGGATGAACACCGCGGGGAAAACCATCAGGGTCTGGGCGATCTGCATGATGGGGATCGCCACGTTGTACAGCCCCGCGCTGCTCGGACCGCGCAGCGCGTCCAGCATGACGGTATCCATGTAGTACATGAGGGTCAGCGCCGCGCTTGACGCGGCCATCACCCCGCCGGTCACGAACAATGCGCCGCACAGTTTCCGGCTGATGCGCAGACGCACCGCGCCGATCCCCGCCATCCGGGAATAGATCAGCCCCGCCGTCAGCGCGATGATCGAGGGGAACAGGAAACACAGCGCGACCCGCCGCAGCACCGGTCCGCCGCCGGGCACCCACAGCATGGCGAAAGTCAACCCCGCGACGAGGAGATGGAAAAATTGCTGCGACGCGTATTTTTTCCGCCCGTTCCACAGCGCCTGCAGCGTGCCGTTGAGCGCCTGACAGACGAAAAGCGCCGCCAGCGGCAGCAGGCAGGGATTGCGGAGCGCCGTTCCGCCGAAGCAGACGGCGAACGCGCCGACCCCGCACGCGCACAACAGCCCCAGTCCGCCCTTGAGCATGAAGAGCTGCGAAAACACCGTGTCGCACGACCGGCGGTTTTGCGCGGCGGCGATCATCAGCGTTCCCGACTGGGTCAACCCGACGTCGGAGATGCCGAAGATCATGGCGAACAGCGCGCACATGCTGTAGAACGTGCCGTAGTCCGCTATCGACAGATCGAAACTCAACTTTCTGCGGATCAAATAGTTCGTCGCACCCAGCAGCACGGTGCCGACCAGAGATACGGAACTGCCGCGGACGAAGGTCCTGAAATATGCGCCGCCATTCATGACATCAGCCTGTACGCAGTGGTTATCTTCCATTGGTTGAAGCGGTGGATCAGCCGATGCAGCGCGTTCCCGTATTTTCCGGCGATCTCGAGTTCCTCCGCGAACTGTTTTTCATAAAACCGCTCGCTGATGGACTCCCCGTGGCGGCGGAACCCCGCCAGATCGCTGCGGATATGCCGCGCCGGAGCCGCCTCGGACATCTTGAGCCACAGTTCGTAATCCCACGCCGCCTTGTACACGGAACTCAACCCGCCGATCTCGCGCCACAGATCCATCCTCCAGAAGGTCGCCGGCTGGTTGATGAAGTTTTCGCACAGCAGGACGTTGCGGCTGTACAAAAAACCGATCAGCTCCTTGTAGGCGGTGATCGCCTTGCGGATCTCCCGGTCGTCGGCGTCGATGATCGGACAATTGCCGTACAGCCACCGGCAGGCGGGGTGCCGCTCGAAAAAAACGGCGACCTTCTGCAAGGCTCCGGGCATATAGACATCGTCGGCGTTGAGCCAGGCGCCGATATCTCCGGTCGCCAGATCCATCCCGTAGTTGATGGCGTTGAAGGGACCGCCGTCTTTCCGGGATATGACTCTGGCCGCGGGATATTCCTTCAAGATCTCCAGTGTACCGTCGGTGGAAAGCCCGTCGCAGACGATGTGTTCGAGTTCGAAATCCCCCTTCTGCCCGTGAATGGAATCCATCGTGCGGCGGATGAATTTTTCCGCATTCCGCACCGGGGTTACAATGGATATCTTCATTGTTTTTTCCGCATTTCCTCGATTTCGGCCTTCAAGAGGGCGATCTCCTGGGCGAGGCGGCTGATCCGCTCCTGATTTTTGCTCAACAGCAGCGAGTACTGGAACAGGATCAGAATGATGCCGCACAGAAGGAACAGAAACAGCGTCGCCGGAGGATAGATGATGCCGATCAGATCGGATATCTTGCGCAGGCAATCGGTCCACACCGACAGCACCAGCATGATCAGCCCGGAAAATATCCACAATATGGCGTACGCCTCCTTCAGCTTTTTCTGCCGGACGCTGAAAAATATCATCGCCAGAAAACATATACTGCCGACGGTGCATATTATCTGGATCTTCGACAACATGATCTCACTCCTCCCTGCCGCGGGTCGCCGGTCTGAACGACGCCATCAGCACCGAGAACAGCACTTTGCACATGTAATAAACCGATTTCGCGGGGGAGATCGACGATCTTCCCCCCTGACGGCACCGCATTTTGATCG
>CACZPY010000254.1 GCA_902783135.1 uncultured bacterium | reverse complement strand
GCCGGTCGAAGAACCGACGCCCGAACCCGAGCCTGTGCCCGAACCCGAACCAGCGCCGGTCGAAGAACCGACGCCCGAACCCGAGCCGGAGCCGTTGGAACTCACTGACGAAGAGACGCCGAAAGCGAAGCACCGCAGTCACGTCAGGAAGACTGCCGCCGCGGAAACGGGAAAAACGGCATTGTCCAGCAACACCGATCCCGACGACGAGTTGGGGATCGTACAACCGGAGTTCGGTTTCTGATGGCATACCTGCAATGCAACTATTGGTCCGAAGTACTGGGCAGGCGCTGCGATATGACGGTGCTGCTGCCGCAGCGGATGCCGCGCGGCAAATCCGCCGCCCGGCGCACTTATCCGGTCTTGTACCTGCTGCACGGTCTGTGCGGCGACCACCGGACGTGGCTCGCCAACACCGCGCTCGAACACTTGGCGCAGAACTTGGATCTCGCGATCGTCATGCCCGACGGCGGGCGCGGCTTTTTCACCGACATGGCGCACGGCCCGCGTTACGGCGAATTCTTTGCCCGTGAACTCCCGGCGATCGCCGCGTCGCTGTTCCCGGTGAGCGTCAAACGCGAGGAGTGCTTCGTCGCGGGAGCGTCGATGGGCGGTTACGGCGCGCTGCGGCTGGCGCTGAGCGCGCCGGAGCGTTTCGGCGCGGTCTTCGCGATGTCGCCCCTCGTCGATCTGCCCCGGGCGATCACCCATGGGAACTCCGCGATCCCCCCCGCCGAGATGCGTGACGTCTTCGGCGCGCCGGAGGAGCAGACCGCCCGCGGCAACGACCTCTTCGACCTCGCCCGCAAGGCGCGCGACTGCGCCGCGCCGCCGCGGATCGCCATTTACTGCCGCACCGAGGATCTGCTCTATCAGGACAGCGTAATGCTTTGCCGCCACTTGGAAAGCCTGAACTGGCCGGATCTGGAGTATTCGCTCGATCTGCCCGGCCGCCACGATTGGAGCAGCTGGTCGGCGCAGATCCCCGCGATGCTGAACTTCTGCCGGAAGCCGTAGAGATCATGGACACGCTTGCGATCATCCGCCACTTCTACCCGGAAGATACCCCGCTCCGGCGGCGGTTGCTTCGCCACAGCGAACAGGTCCGCGACAAGGCGCTCGCGCTCGCGGCGAACTCCGAGGAAGCGTTGGATCTTCGACTCGTCGCCGACGGCGCGATGCTGCACGATCTCGGGATCGGCGAATGCGACGCCCCCGGCATCGACTGCCGCGGCACGGAGCCCTATATCGCGCACGGCATCATCGGCGCGCGGATGCTCCGCGACTACGGAACGGAGCATGGGCTCGACCTCGAAAGATACGCCCGCATCTGCGAACGGCACACCGGCAGCGGGCTTACCGCCGCCGAAGTCATGAAACAGAAACTGCCGCTGCCGAAGCGCGACTATCTGCCGGAAACGCCGGAGGAGGCGCTCGTCTGCCTCGCGGACAAATTCTTCTCCAAATCGGGGGACATGACGGAAAAACCGCTCGAAAAAATCCGCCGTTCAATGGAAAAATTCGGCGACGCCCCCCTCGCCCGCTTCGAGGAGTTGTGCCGCCGTTTCAAGGTGAAATGAAACTTTTCCCATAACCAATATATATAAGGAACATGCCATGGACAGCAACAAGAGACCCGAAAACATGACCCGCATCACCACGCCGGAACTCGCGCAGGCGTTCATCGCCGAGCAGATCGCCGCGGTCAAAAAACAGGTCGGCGACAAGAAAGTCCTGCTCGCGTTGTCGGGCGGCGTCGACAGTTCGGTGGTGGCGGCGCTGCTCATCAAGGCGATCGGCAAGCAGCTCGTCTGCGTGCACGTGAACCACGGGCTGATGCGCAAGGGCGAAAGCGAGCAGGTCGTGAAAGTCTTCCGCGACCAGCTCGGCGCGAACCTCATCTACATCGACGCCACCGACCGCTTCCTCGACAAATTGGCGGGCGTCGCCGATCCCGAAGCCAAGAGAAAAGTCATCGGCGGCGAGTTCATCCGCGTCTTCGAGGAGGAGGCGCGCAAGATCTCCGGCATCGAATTTCTCGCCCAGGGCACCATCTACCCCGACATCATCGAAAGCGACAAGGGCGTCAAGGCGCACCACAACGTCGGCGGTCTGCCGGAGGATCTGAAATTCGAGCTCGTCGAGCCGGTGAAACTGCTCTTCAAGGACGAAGTGCGCGTGGTCGGCACCGCGTTGGGACTGCCCGCGTCGATGGTACACCGCCAGCCGTTCCCGGGACCGGGGCTGGGCGTCCGCTGCACCGGAGCCATCACCCGCGACCGCCTCGCCGCGCTGCGCGAAGCCGATGCCATCTTGCGCGAGGAGTTCGAGAAGGCGGGATTGGTCGGCAAGGTCTGGCAGTATTTCACGATCGTGCCGGACTACCGTTCGACCGGGGTCCGGAACGGCAACCGGGTCTTCGACTGGCCGGTCATCATCCGTGCGGTGAACACCGTCGACGCGATGAGCGCGACCGTGCCGGAACTCGACTGGGCGCTGCTCAAGAAGATCACCGACCGCATCCTCGCCGAGGTGCCCGGAGTCTGCCGCGTGCTCTACGACCTGAGCCCGAAGGCTCCCGCCACCATCGAGTGGGAGTAATTCGAGAACAAGCGGTGCGGATGAAAATATCCGCACCGCTTACCGATCATCAAACGATCACTTGACACGCTCCGGGGTGGCTCTTGGGGACGACCAAACACAACATCCGGCGGCTCAAACGGCTGCTCGCCATGCTCAAGGAGAACCGCTACCCCAATTATCCGCGCTTTCTCGCCGAGATGAAGCGTCAGGATATTGCCGGAGCCTACAATCTTTCCGCCCGGACGCTGCTGCGCGACATCGCATTCCTGAAAAACGAATACCGCGCGCCGATAGAATACGATCATGAACGGCGCGGCTACTTCCTCACCGATCCCGACTGGAGCGCGGATATACCGCTTCTGGAAGATTCCGAAATGCGTGCGGCGGTGCTGGGGGCGCGTCTCGCCGAAAACCTGATGCCCGCCCCCGTGAAGCAGGAGATGCGCGCCGCCGTCGATACGCTGCTGGCGGTCAACGACAAGGGCATGGACGAGCAGACCGCGCTGCTGTCGCTGGTGGCGCTCGGATCGCGGGCTCAAGTGGACGAAAAGGTCTTCCGCATCGTCTTCGACGCGTGGCAGAAACACCGGTGTGTGAAGATCGTCTACGCCCCCGTCGCCGGTCCCGCCACCGCCCGACTGATCGAACCTCAAGCGCTCGCCTTCTACGAGGGCAACTGGTACATAAAGGCGATCTCGCGCACGAAGGACGGCAAAGGCATCCCGAAGGAAAAACGCCGCGCGGCGGCGCTGGCGCTGCACCGCGTACGAAGCGCCGAGGGAACGACCGTCGCCTTCGAGCCGGATCAGAGCATCATCGACGCGGTGAACCGGCGCGAGATCTTCGACTTTCCGCAAGTCAAAGATATCCGGCTGCGGTTGGGCGCCGAGGCGCGCAAGTTCATCGGCGAAGAGTTCGATATCACGGAGGAAAAACACGACGGAGAATATTCCATCGTCCGCATCGCCTCCGCCCCCGCGTACCGGATCGTCAACTACGTGCTCGTCGAAGGCGGCGACGCGCAGTTGCTGAACCACCCCGAACTCGCCGCCGAGGTGGTGAAACGAGCGCGCGGAGCCATCGACGCCCAGAAAAAACGCTGATTTTTCTTCTTTTCGGTTTTGCCCCGACACTTTTTGTCGCGGTCCCGAGCGTATGGTATTGGAAAACCAACCATGACGGGGAGAAGGCTATGAAAGAGACCGAACGCCGCGAAGTTTTGCAGAAGATACTGGACGAATACGAACTGCCGGGAAAAGTCGCCGGAGCAAGCTCCGGAGCAAGCGTGACGTGCTTCGAGATCGCGCTTGTTCCCGGTGTGAACGTCCGCAAAGTCGCAAAACTCGCGCCCGTGATCGCGAAGCGTTTTTCGGTCGCTAACGTGCACGTCGTGGCGCCGATACCGGGGACGCCGCGGGTCGGCATTGAGATACCAAATGAACGGAGGCGCAAAGTAGATTTACGCGAAGTTCTGAAAGCCGCCGCGCAAAAGTGCGGAAAGATGCATCTTCCGGTCGTCGTCGGGACGAACGTGAAAAACAAGCCGGTCGTCTTCGACCTCACCACCGCGCCGCATGTGCTCATCGCGGGAAGTGACGAGGACGAAAAAAATATGGGGCTCGACGCGGTGATCGTGAATCTGCTCTGCCGCTTCCCGCCGGAAGACCTGAAATTTGTTATGCTCTACTCGTCGAAAAAGTGTCTGGAGAAGTACGGAAACTTGCCGTATATTCTGCCGCCATTGTGCGCCGAACCCGCCGAATTCCCGGCGATGCTGAAGTGGGTGAGCGACGAGATCGACCGCAGAAACAAAATGTTCATCCGGGAGCGGGTCAGAACGCTGCACGAACTGCTCCGGCGGGCGGACGAGGCGGAAGAGGAAGACGCAGTAACTCCGGTGCGGCTGCCGTACATTATCGTCGTATTGGGAGAACTTGCCGAAGCCATGACGGGACGGGAAAAACGGAAGATCGAAATGGAGCTCTGCCGCATCGCGCTATGCGGCCGCCCGGCGGGGATACACCTCATCGTCGGGACATCGCAGTTGCGGCGGAACAGCTTGACATGCGTCATCAAGGCGACCCTGCCGACGCGAATCTGCTTCAGGGTCGAGTCCGACACCGAGAGCCGCCTCATACTCCACGCCTCGGGCGCGGAATTGCTCACGGGCGGCGGCGACCTGCTGCTGGCGACCTCCGACATGAAGATCACCCGCGCCCAATGCGCGACATTGCCGTTCCGCGAGCTGGACAATGCGACCAATCCCGTTTGCCAATTGAATACATCGACACCCCGCAACTTACAGAAAGGAAGATAAACATTATGAGCGCTGAACAAATAAACAATGAGTACGAGCTGTCAAAAAAATACGATCCTAAATTGGAAACAATTGAAGGAACCAATTTAGTATCTCTTACGCCCGAAAACGTGGCTATAGTCGAAGCTATGATACGCTTTGATTCGAGGTATCGTCAGGATGATAGTGACAAATATTCCCCCTATTGGCTAGATAAAATGGGCAAATATCTCAAAGGAGAAATAAAAAAACCTGATTTCGAAACGATTGTCGAAAACGCCGTTAATAAAATCGATACCGAAAACAGCACTCACTTAAATGCCGATGGTGTCGGACGGGAGCAAATAAGCAAAAGAATACAGGAATACGAGAAAACGCTATTGGGTGTTTTGAAAAATCGGGATGACGGTTTTAAATTTATTGAATATTTATCTAAAAGAACTGAACCTGAGTCCGGATCCCAAAAACGTGGGCGATGCAATATTTCCTTCGCCAGTAAATTTTGCCATTACGCTTGCTTTTACATTTTTGCAGGCGAAGATGCGCAAGACAATTTTTCTATTTACGACAGTGTTGTGGCAAAGGTTTTGCCGTATTATCTGAATCATTACCGGAAGCAAATAAAACTGAAAAAAGAGTATGATTCATCTTCAAAAGATTATGAAGCATACAGCGAGGCAATAGATGCCGTAATAGAGGCATCCGATTCTCAAATCAGCAGATACGGATTCGATCATCTGCTATGGTATTATTTCAAAAACAAAGAATTGCCTAAATATAAAAAATAATGATGACCAACGCTTGGGATAAACTGGAAGAACTGCGGGAACACCCCGAATTGGCTTATACCGATCCGGAGTACGATCTCGCGGCGTTGCGGCGCGACGGCGATCCGTATGCGTGGTTCCTGCTGCTTGCCAAACAGCCGCAGTTCGCACCGCCGGAGGAGTGGTGGAACTATCTGTGGCGCTGGAGTAGTCTTCCGTGGGGGCGTCTGCTCGCCGCGCAACCGCAGTTCGAAAAATACTGTCCGTGGGAATCGGTCAGCCGTCTGGAACTTGTGGAACTCGCCTTGCTCGCACCGGAGATATTCGCCCGGCAGTTTCCGCAGGGGCACTGGCGCGACCTCTGCGCGTTTCTGACCGCCTCCGAATGGTGCAGACTGTTGAACGATATCCCGGAAGCGGTCGACCGCCTCGACATGGATATCGCATGCGAAAAACTCTCTCCGACCCGATGGCTGTTTCTGCTTGCCCGGCAGCCGCAACTGGGAAAGTATTTCGACTGGCCGCAAGCGAAGATTTGCCCCTCCATTTACTGGTATAAGCTGTTGTGCCGCCAACCGCAATTCGCGGGATACTGCGATTTCACGCGGTTGGAAAGTTGGCAGATCCGTAACTTGCTCCAAAAGCGACCGCAGTTGAAAACCCCGGAACTGCAACGGCTGCTCGAAGAAACGGAAATTTGGGAAGAGTATCAGGAAGAAAAAGAATCAGAAGAAACTTGAGGCGGAGTCGCCGCATCCAAACGGACAGATACAAAAAAGCCGGGGATGATCCCCGGCTTTTTTGATTCACGAAAAGCGCCGATGCTTACTTGGCGAGCGGCAGAATGGAGGAGAGCTCCTGCGCCACGCTCTGCCCCTGCGTGAGGTCCAGGAACTGGACCGTGATCAGCAAGGTCGTATACACGAGGCAGACAAGCGAGATCGCCGCCAGGATCAGATAGAGTTTCGACGGAGCATTGTCGACCGCCTCCAGCGTTTCCATCGGGAACTCCATCGGCTTGGGCGGAGTCGGGATCGCCGGAGCCTGGGCCGGAGCAGGAACCGCGGGTTTCTTCTGCAGCGGCGGGATCTTCAACGCCTGCGGAGCCGCAGCCGGAGCCGGAGCTGCCGCCGGTGCCGCCGGAGCCGCCGACACCGGACGGTTGGAGACCGCCGGTCCCGTGACCGGCTTCACCGGGCGCTGGATGCGGATGGTCTTTTCCCCGCTGTCCGCCGCGGTCGGAGCCGCCGCCGGTGCCGCCGGTGCCGCTGCCGGAGCCGCGGGTTTCGTCGTCGCGCCGACCGGCTTGAGTACCAAGGTCTTGCGCGTCACCGTATCTTCGCCATCGTCCGCCGGCTTTGCCGTGGTCGGGGCCGCCGCCGGTGCGGCAGGAGCCGCCGCCGGGGCCGCGGGTTTCGTCACTGCGCCGACCGGTTTGAGCACCAAAGTCTTGCGCGTCACCGTATCTTCGCCGTCGCCCGCCGGTTTCACCGCCGCCGGAGTCACCGGAGTCGCCGCCGCCGGGACCGCGCCGGTCTTCACCTGCGCCATCGGCTTGAGTTTGATCGTCCGCCGCGTCTGCGTATCGTCGGCGAGATCGATGTTGCCGGTATCGGTGTTGGACGCCGGACGCGGCGCCGCCGGAGCCGCTGCCGCCGGAGTTCCCATCGCGACCGGCGAAGGACGCAGCCGGATGGTCTTGCGGGTCACGGTATCGTCACCGTCCTGCGGAACCGCGGGATTGACATTGAGTTTGTCGTCGGCCATTTGAATATCTCCTGTGATCTTTCCGGAGTTCCCGCGCGCCCATATGCCGCGCCGCGGGACCATCCTATATTATTTTACTTCGAATCCAAAAATATCATCGGCCTAAGCCGTCACTTGCCCGCTTCCGCCGTCTCCGCCGGAGCCGGAGCCGCCGTTCCGCCCAACGCCGCGATGCGCGCCGGGACGTCGTTGTACCCGGAAACGCTCGCGTCGATCTCCTGATAGCACTTCAGCGCGCGTGCGGTATCCCCGGTGCCCTCGCAGGCGATGCCGAGGTAGTAGAGCGCCTCGCGCTTGTAGCGATCCATGCGGTACATCTCCTTCAGCGCCTGCTCCAGACACTCGACCGCGTGCGGGAAATCCTTTTCCGCCACCGCGCAGCGCCCCAGATAGACCAGACTCGCCCGCCGCTTCTGCGGGAAATCGGCGAGTTTGGTGAAGATCGCCTTCGAGTTCGCCACGTCGCCCACCTCGAAGTAGAACTCGCCCAGATCGAACTGCACCTGCACGTCGTTCGGGAAGTCCTTCGCCCGCTTGATGGCGTGGCGCCGCCGGTAGTCGAGCATTTCGTCTTCCAAGCCCTTCGCCTGCTCCTCGGCGTTTTCGTACTGGTCGGGATGGGCGCGCAGTTCCGTGACCGCCTGATTCAGTCCTGCGATGTACGCCCGTTCGATCTGCTTGTCGAGCAGCGGGTCGGGGACGCCCAACTTTTCCGCGACGGTGCGGAACTCGCGGAGCGCGTCCTCGTACTTTTCCGCCACCATGTATGCTTCCGCCAGTTTGCGGCGGATGTCGATCGAATCGTTCTTCTGCAGGTCGGCGGTAAACTTGTTGATGAGCAGCTGCGCCTGCTCGGTATCGTGGATCGTGCCTTCCAGCAGCTGCTGCAGCACCGCGTCCTCGGCGTCGGCGGCCTTCTGCTGGGTCGAGCCTTCCGCCTCCCAGTTGCCGCGCTCGATGCTCGCCATCGCCATCGCCTCGCGCATGTCGTTCTGCATCGCGAGGTCGCCGGGATGGTTGCGGATCAGCGTCTGAAAGATCTTCAGCGACTCGTTGGCGCGCCCGCTCTGCTGCAGCGCGATCGCCAGCCGCCGGAGGTTGGTCTCGTTCTTCGGGCGGAACTCGCGGTTCACATCCAGCGCGGTCGCCGCCACCCACGGCGCTTCGGCGTTGTCGGCGGCATCGGCGAGCGCCGACAATATCAGCGGATTATCCACGCACGCGGAAAGCGGTCCTTCGCACATCGCCATCGCCTTGACGGGGTCGATCCCCGCGGTGATCTTGATGGTGGGATAGATGAACAGCGCCAGCAGCTGCCACAGGATCTTCACCAGCGGATTGGTCTTTTTGGCGACAACGATCTCGTACTCGCGCAGCCGCTCGAAGAGCTGCGGCACTTCGGGATTTTCCCGAACCACCGGGACCAGCACCCGGATCGCTTCCTCGTAGTCGCCGGACGCGGCAAGTTTGCCCGCCCGCTTATAGGCATCGCGCACGTAGATGTGCGCCTTGGTAAAGGTTTTACGCTCCATGATCGCCTTTTATTCCATCACCGGAAACGACGGAAATCCGAGTCCGCCGCTCCGCAACGCCGATTAAAATATACCTGATCGTGATAAAGATAGACGGCGGTCATGCAATTTTCAAGTCTTCCTCATGCAAAAAACGCCAAAAATGCACAAGAAAGATCCCCGGTCAGCGCGACGCGGAGGCGCCGTCCCCCGCGAGGAACAGCGTCTGCGTCGGATAGGCGAACGACAATCCCGCCGCGCCGAAGCGCCGGAAGATCTCGAGATGCAGTTCGTCGAGCAACTTTTCCTCCGCGGCGAAGGAGTCCGCCTTCAGCCAGATCACCGCCCGCAGATCGACCGACGACGCCCCGAAGCCCGCGAAGGTGATGCGCGGAGTGTACCCCACGGCGTCGGCGCCGTGAAAATCGTCCATGATCTCGTGCAGTATCTTCATCGCCGATTCGATCTGCTCCGGCGACGTCTGGTAGACCAATCCCAGCGTCAGCGTGTGCTTCAACAATCCGCGCGGCGAGATGCGCTGCACCACCGTGTTGGTCAGCATGCTGTTGGGAATGGTGCAGACGTTATCGTCGGCGGTGCGGATCCGGCTGCTGCGCATGCCGACATGCTCGACGATGCCG
>CACZPY010000253.1 GCA_902783135.1 uncultured bacterium | reverse complement strand
GTCGGCACGATGACGACGACGCTGCTCTTGGCGTATTCCGGGGGATACATCACGCTGCTGATGGTCTTTGCGGCGCAGGGGACTCGGGTTTTGGATTTTCTGAACAACCCGCTCGTCGCCGCCGAGGTGATGAAGACGCTGATCGGGAGTTTTTCGCTGGTGCTGGTGGCGCCGCTGACGGCATTGTCGTCGGCGCTGCTGTTCGCGCCTGTGCTGCGAACGGGTGTAAGTAATCTTTAATTTGAGGGTCAAAACATCATGTCGGAAGGTTGTTCCGGGAACTGCGGCAGCTGCGCTTCGGGCGGCGATTGTTCGCACACCAAAGTCGCGGAGTGCATGAACAAAATAAAGAACAAATACTTCGTGCTTTCGGGCAAGGGGGGCGTCGGCAAGAGCAGTGTCGCGGCGCTGCTGGCGCTGTCGCTCGCCAGGGCGGGGCGCCGCGTGGGGCTCTTGGACGTGGACTTCCACGGGCCGAGCCAGCCGACGCTCTTCGGCGTCACCGACGCCCGGCTGGAAGCCGGCGAAGCGGAAAACTCCATCGCACCGCTCGACGCGGGGGGCGTGAAACTCGTTTCGATCGGGCTGTTGCTCGAAGACTCCGATCAGGCGGTGATCTGGCGCGGCCCCGCCAAGATGGGCGTCTTGGAACAACTGCTCTCGGTGGTGGAGTGGGGCGACCTCGACGACCTTGTCCTCGACTTCCCGCCCGGCACCGGCGACGAGATCCTTTCCGCCTGCCAGCTGATCCCCGGTCGCAAGCGCGCGGTGGTGGTGACGACCCCGCAGGAAGTTTCGCTCGCGGACTGCCGCAAGTGCCTCGACTTCTGCGCCAAGGTCGGACTTGACGTCGCGGGAGTGGTGGAAAACATGTCGGGCTTCGTGTGCCCCGCCTGCGGAGCGCGGCACGACCTCTTTTCGCAGGGCGGCGGCGAAAAACTTGCCGCGGCGCACCATTTGCCGCTGCTCGCGCAACTGCCGCTCGATCCGGGATTCATGCGCTGCTGCGATGAAGGAAGGCTTGCGGAGGGGTTGGCCGGATCCCCCGCGATCGCCGACGCGCTGAAGCACGTCGCCGCCGACCTCGCCGCGAAGTGACATTCGCGGTTTTTTGAAACCACGAAACACACGAAACCCACGAAAAAGGTTTTTTGATGCGGGGCTTTGCGGCGCGGTCCGCGCCGCGCCCCGCACCCCGAGGCGCTTCGCGCCATTCGGGGGAAAGCCCAAACGCTTTCCCCCGAACCCCTTTTGCGGCGCCGGTGACAAAGATATACCTGACGGGCGTTTTTTTACATTCCAACGGCCTGCGTTCAGCGGTCACCGCAGAGTTGCGGCGACCGCTGAACTCGCGGCCGCAATGCTCGGGTGCACTCGGTCGTCTTTTTGACCGGCAAAAAGCCGACCTCGCTCGCCCCCTGCGCGCTCGCTGGCGACCCGCTCGCACGAAACGTGTGTGAATAAGGCCGACGTTTGCGGTTGAATTGGCGGTATCGTGAACTTGCGTTTGTACCCGTGCTCCAGCCACGCGTTGTCCGACAGGTCAGACAAGTCCGACAAGTCCGACAAAAACGCTCGTTCGCGCAACGGCGGCTTGTATACGCGTCAGCGTTATTTCATCTTTCATCTTTCATCATTCATCACTGGCTTATAATGCGATTTCGCATTATAAGCCAGGTTTTCGCTTCGGCTGTGATAAAAAATTAAATAAAATATCGAACGCGCTATTGACATTTCCGTTTCCGTTGGTTATAATATATGGTGTATCCTGATAGGATTGTGCCCGGATTTCCGGCGCGAGCCGGTAAAAACGCGGATTTATGCGGGTTGCGCGCGGGCGGGACAATATAATGAAATAAAACGATTGAGTACAAAAACATCAACTACTCTGGAGATAGTAAGATGAAGAAGTCGATCGGTCTGAATTTCCGTGGAGTCCGCACCGTCTATCGCGGTGAAGTCGCCGAATTCCCCGTGGAAGTCGCCCCCGTCCGGATGGATGCGGCGCGCGCGGCGCGTCTGGCGCGCGAACTGAGCCGCCGTCTCGGGAGCGAAGTCGTTTTGGGTGACGCCGATATTACCGTATATGTCGGCAAGTCGGCGCAAGTGCCGTTCCTCGGTCTCGCCGAGGGCAACGGGCAGGGCAGCGCGGCGTTCGTGAACCTCGATGAAAGTGCCGGCGACGAGCTGCTGCTCGAAGTCGCCGCCCACGAGGCGGGGCACTTGCTCGGCACCGTCCGCCACGCGGGCGAAGGGCTTGCCGCCTGCGCTTTCCCGTACACCAACCCCAACAAGGCCGCCAACTACCACCTCAAGCCTGCCGGTACCGATCCCGGAGCGGTTATCATCGCCAGTGACACCATGTGGCCGACGGATCCGTATGCGCGCCAGTTCGTCATCAGCGCCAACACCGTGGTCGGCACCATCGTCGAATCGGGCGGTCAGCTCTATCTGTCGAGCGGCGCGGTCGGCAGCAACGTCTCGGTCTACGGCGGCGGCGGCAACACTGCGGCGCTGCAGTCCGGGCTCGCCACGGTCATTGTCCACTCGGGCAGCATCCTGCGCAACGTCTACTTGAGCAACACCCAGTACCGCTACAATACCAACATCGACGTCTACAACACCGGCGTGATCAGCGGCGCGGACGTCAAGTGGGGGCGCATCGTGGTCAGACCCGGCGGCGTCGCCTACGACGTCAAGGACTCCGGCTCGTACTATCTTTCCGGCTACGGCTCGGGCGGCGAGGTCGCGGGTCAAGGTGAAATGGTCGTGCTCGACGGCGGTTCGGCGGACGACGTCGCGGTCAAGGGCGGCGGTCTGTATGTCCGCAACAGCGGCACGGTCAGACTGAACACCGAGCAGACGGGCGGCACCATCTTCGTTTCCGCGGGCGGCACGCTGTATCTGACCGCGGGCGCGAAGACCACCAATCTCAAAGTTTACAGCGCGACCGGCATCGTTTCCGCCAACGGCGCCGTGATCAGCAACGTGACAATCAGCGGCGGTTATGTCCGCACCTATGACGGGACCGTGGTCTCGGGCGCCGACATCACCAACGGCGGCATCAGCGCGGGCGGATATGTCAATGAAGTCACCATCAACGCCGGCACCCTTTGGCTCTTCGCCAACGGCAGCGCGACCAACGTGACCGTCAAAAAGAACGCAAGCTTCCAGTTCTGGCAGGGCGGCACCTGGGCGGATAACGTGACTGTCGCCGCCGGCGCGACCGTCTCCGCCAACGCGACCGGCAACGCCAGGAACTTCGACATCGTCGCGGGCGTGACGGTCAAGGATACCAACTTCAACATCACTTGGGGCGGCGCCAACACCAATATCGCCGCGGGCGTCATCGCCGATTACGGCGCCGACTTCTACGCCGAGAACGGCGCCTTCAAGAACGTGGATCTGGCGACGGGAAAATATATCAAGATCAACTCCGGCGTCAAGATCGACGGCGGTACGGTCGCGGGCGGCGGAGTCTACGTCTATGACGGCGGCGACGTCGACGGGACGGTGATCGGCTCGGGCGGCGTCTTCATCTCCAGCGGCGCGACCGGCTCCAACGTCGTCGCCTCCAGCGCGGGCGGCGGGCAGGTCGGCAGCATGCGCGTTTATCAGGGCGGTTACGCCTCCAAGGTCAGCGCGACCTCGGGCGGGTATGTGCTCGCGATCGACGGCGGCGTGATCGACACCGCGACGTTGTTGGATGCCGGTCTCGGTTACGTCAGTGCGGGCGGCACTTTCAACGATACGGTCGTGAACGGCGCCGGCGCCAACCTTATCGTTTCGGGGACTGCGAACAGGACCGCTTTGACTGCCGGCAACGTTCAACTCAGAACCGGCGGCGTCGCGAACGGATTGACCGCCCACGGCGGCACGATCAACGTCTCCAACAACGGTCGCGTGAACGACCTGACCGCCGACGCCGGCACGATGTTTATCTCCAACGGCGGCAGCGCCTCGGGCGTCGTGCTCACCAACAACGGCAGCGCCGAGGTCTCCGCCGGCGGCACCATGACCGATCTGAAGATATCCAACGCCGGCGGCGCCGGCCGGGTGCTGTTGAAGGTCTACGGCGGCACGGTCGTCGGCGCCAAATTCGGACGCGACACCGCCTCGTTGAACGGGGCGGGCTTCTACGTTTCCGGCGGCGGTACGCTCTCCGCGACCGAGCTGGACTTCGGTTATATTCGCGTGTACAAGGACGGTCTCGCTTCCGGCGGCTACATGTCGGGCGGCAACCTGATCGCCTCCGCGGCGGGTGCGCGCATCACCGACTTCACGCTCTACGGCGGCGGCGCCTATGCCAGCGCGGGGCTGATCGACCATCTGACGATGTCGAACGGCACCTTGTATGTGCTGAACGGCACGGCGGAAGACATCACCATGAGCAAAGGCGCGATCCATGTCTCCGCCATGGCGGGAACCTTGAATCGCGTGACTAACATCGGCGGCGCCATCAACGTTTCGGGCGGCACGGTCGATGACGTGACCGTCACGGGCGGCACCATGAATGTCTCTGGCGGGACGGTAACTGACGTGACCGTCGGCAACACCGGTTTGCTGAACGTTCTGGCGGGGAATACGGTGGAGAACGTCTTCTTCCACAGCGCCGCCTATTCGAAGCGCGGAGGTCTCTGCATCGACATCAAAAATGACGCCGTAGTCTCCGGCTTCAAGGGGCAGACCTGGGGCGGCAACGTCTACGTCTCCGGTACGCTGCGCGACGTCCAGAACAACGGCGGGTATCTGCGTACGCGGAACAACGGCGGCAGCATCTTCGGCGGCTGGACGATCAGCGGCGAAGTCTGGGCGTCCGCGGGCGGCACGGTCAGCGGACACACCCTCAACGGCAGCCGCGCCGAGATGTATCTCCTGACCGGCGGCGTCGCGAGCGACACGGTCGTTGACGGCGACGGCAAGATCTACCTGCGCGGCGGCAACGCCTCCAACACCGTCATCTACGACGGCATCGCCGCGACCTTCCAGAACGAGCAGACCGCGGGCGGCGCGTTCGACGGCGTGACGCTTTCTGGCGGTCTGCTCCACGTCGAAAGCGGCGCGGCGATGAACGTCACCGCGACGGGCGGCACCATCGAGGTCGCCGCGGGCGCGACGATCACCGGACTCACGGCGGCGAACACCGAGATCGATATCAACTTCACCGGTGTCGAGACTCCCGCGACCGCGATGATCGATTCGCTCGCCAACGTCGAAGCGTCGACCGTGTCGGTGAGCGTCTACGGCATCGGCGCGGCGGGCACCTACGCCCTCGCCGGAGCGGGCAGCGTCGCCGGCGTCGAAGTTGACGACGGTCTCTACGCGCATGATATCGCCACCGGCGGCAGCTACACCAACGCGGCGGCCGGGCTGACCTACGCCTTCGACGGCACGAACGTCACGGCGACCGCGTTCGAGATCGCGGCCAAGGCGACGGCGGCGGCGCTCAGCGCCGACGACACCGCGCTGAACATCAGCGACCGCGCGGCGAAGTGGGACGCCACCACGACCTACTCCGAAAGCGTGAGTTTCGCCAACGACAGTATCGCGGGCGACGCGTGGCTCGTCATCGACGGCACCGACGTTTCGAGCGCGCTCTACGGCGCGGCGGGTACCTTCGCGCACACCGTGAACATCGCCGCCAAGTCCGGCACGATCCGCAACCTCGCCGCCGGAGCGGCGGCGGGCGGCAGCGTCGCGGCGGTCAATCTGACCCTCGACGGCGCCGATCTTACCGGCGTCGCCTACGCGGGCGGCTTCGGCAGCGTCACGGGCAACACCAATACGCTGATCACCGCAGGCGAGTTCACGAAGGACTTCTACGCGGGCGCGCTTGCCAACAAGAACGCGGTGCAGACCAATGTCGGCGACGTTTCTCTCGCCGTCACCGACGGCACCTTCTCGGGCAACATTTACGGCGCGTCCGGAGTCAAGACCGCCGCGTCCGTCGGCAACGGTCTCCGTCACACGGCGGGCGACGTGACCTTGACGGTCGCGGGCGGCGCGGTCGCCGCCGCCAAGAAGGCCAACTTCTGCGCCTTCGCGGGCGGCTACGCCACCGGCGACGCGACCGGCACCGTCTACACCGTCAACAGCGTGGAAGTGGCAATCGATAACGGTATCTGGACCGGCTACACCACGAATGACGCGGGCGATTTCACGGGGGTCGAGGCTCACGGCGGACGCGGCGTCTTCGGCGGCGTGATGGCGTCCGGCGTCACCGCAGAGGTCCTCGACGCCGTCAACATCACCGTCACCGACGGCGTCATCGGCAACATCTACGGCGGCGGCTGGGCGCAGAAGGGCGGCTCGAGCATCGTCACCGGCGACGTCACCATCGTCGTCGAGGGCGGCGCGGTCGCCAACATCTTCGGCGGCGGCGCGCACTCGACCACGGGCGGCACGACCAGCGTCAACAACGTGGACATCACCGTCCGCGGCGCCACCGTGACCGGCGCGATCTACGCCAAGGGGCAGCTCGACGGCGACAGCGTCACCGGCACCGCCACCGTGACCGTCTCCGGCAACTACCGCACCCGGACCGATACCCGCGACACCTCCTTCGCCGCGGATATCTTCGGCTACAGCTACGTCGGCGGCGCGGGCGACAGCGAAGCGCTGAACTTCGCCGACTTCAACGGCTACTTCACGGGGGGCATCGGCGGATTCCAAAGCGTGAACTTCAAAGGCGACACGCAGATGAAGTTCGATACCGCGGCGGGAAAGACCATCAGCAACACCGCGTGGAACTTCGACGTCACCGAGCGCTTCGAGTTCATCACCGGCGACCCGATCCTCACGTGGGAGACCGGCGCGGACTTCACCGGATCGGACACCATCAAGCTGACGGTCGCTTCCGGTCAGACCAACGAGTGGTCGCTCATCTCCGGCGCGGATGCCGCCGCCTACAGCACGGCGGCGAACGCGTTCGCCGTCGAGATCGCGGGCGGCGACTCCTACAGCCTGACCTTCGACGCCGAGACCGGCAAGACCGGAGCCATCGGCGCGGGCGAGTTCGCCGGCTGGGGCTTCGAGCTCGAAGACTCCGTGCTCAAGTTCAAGAACCTCGCGTAATACACCAATACGCACCCCGACCCCGACCGTGCGAACGGCCGGGGTTTTTTATGCGTCAATGGTTTACGGTTGTCGGTTATCGGTTATCGGTTATCGGTTATCGGTCGCGGACGGGTGTTTGCAGACGAATAACCGTTTGCCCCGCGCAATGAGCGGGGTAGGACCGGTAGGACCATTGGGACCGGTATTACCCCAAACATCGGTACGCGGTTTCCAGCCACGCTTTATCCTAATCGTCTTACTT
>CACZPY010000252.1 GCA_902783135.1 uncultured bacterium | reverse complement strand
TCGGCGGCGGCGGATATGCCGAAAAGGTGCTGGTGCCGGAGGGGATGGTCATGCCCGTCCCGGCGGGGGCGGGCTTCGAGGAAGCGGCGGCGCTGCCGGAGGTCTACACCACCGCCATGCTCAATCTGGCGGTCTTGGGCGAATTGAAGTCCGGCGAGACGGTCTTCGTGCAGGCGGGCGCGAGCGGATTGGGGATCGCCGCGATCCAGATCGCCAAGTTGATCGGTGCCGAGGTCGTGACCACCGTCGGTTCGCCGGAGAAGGCGGAGGCGGTCAAAAAACTCGGCGCGGATGTGGTGATAAACCGCAAGACCGAGGCGGTTGACGAAGTGCTGATGCAACACCCGATCGACGTCGCGCTGGACTGTGCCGGAGGTGCGCTGTTGGGCAAGTGTCTTGCGGCCATGAATCCGGGCGGGCGCTGGATCTTGGTTTCCACTTTGGGCGGCGAGACGACCGAAGTGCCCCTGCGCGTAGTGTTGAAGAAGCATCTGAAAATCATCGGCAGCACGCTCCGCAGCCGGAGCGATGCGGAAAAGAGCATGCTGCTGCGGCGTCTTGAGGAAACGGTCTGGCCGCAGGTCGCCGCGGGGACGATCCGCCCCGTGATCGATCGGGTCTTCCCGATGGATCGGGCGGACGAGGCGCACCGGGTGCTGGCGGCGCAGAAGAACATCGGCAAAGTCGTACTTTCTGTGCCGGAAAACGAATAGAATACCGCTTGGGGGCAGGGATGAAAAAGATACGGATAGGCCAACTGGGCATCGGTCACAACCACGGTACGGCGCGGATGCTGTCGCTGCGGGGATTGCCCGAGTATTTCGAGGTGGTCGGTGTGGCGGAGGACGATCCCGCGTGGCGCGAAAAACGCGGCGGTCACCGCGCCTACGAAGGGCTGCCGATGATGAGCGAAAAGGAATTGCTCGCCATGCCCGGACTCGAAGCGGTGATGGTCGAGAAGGACGGCGGCGAACTTCAAGCCGCCGCGATGCGCTGTGCGGAACGCGGATTGCACCTCTGCATGGACAAGCCGGGCGGCGAGGACTGGACTGGGTTCCGAAAACTGTGCGAATTGGTGCGGAGCCGGGATCTCGCGTTTCAGTTGGGTTACGTTTACCGCACCAATCCCGCGGTGCGCTTCTGCCTCGACGCGGTGAAGAACGGCTGGCTCGGGGAGGTCTTCGAGATCCACGCGGTGATGAGCCGCTGGGACAAGGATACCTACCGCGACTGGCTCAGCCAGTTCCGCGGCGGGGCGATGTACATTTTTGCGGGGTATCTGATCGATCTGGTGCTGCAGATGCTCGGCGAGCCCGACCGGGTCACGCCGTTCCTGAAGCGGACCCGCGGCGACGACCTGATCGACAACGGTCTGGCGGTGTTGGAATACCCGCGCGCCACGGCGACGGTGCGGGTGTCGGTGGCGGAGGTGGAAGGGTATCAGCACCGCCGCCTGATCGTCTGCGGCACCAACGGCACGGTGGAACTTTGCCCGATCGAGTATCAGAAGGATGAAGTTCCGCTCTCGGTGCGCCTCACGCTGAAGGAGCCGCGGGCGCATTATGCTTCGGGAACGCGGATGGTCAACTGCGGACCGCGCGGCGACCGTTATCAACCTCAGATGATCGAGTTCGCGCGGGTCGTCCGCGGCGAGATCGCCAATCCGATTCCGGTCGAACACGAATATCTGCTGCAGAAGATATTGCTCGAGATCTGCGGTTTCCCCGTCGCCGACCTCGGCTGACGCGGCATGTCGCCGCTTGATTTTTCGGCGGCAGGGGCTATATTATGATGTGCTGTGTGCATGATCGTTTTTGCGCACGTCGCTAAAAAAACAAGGAGAATTGTTGAAATGGCTGCTAAAGTTGACAAGGAAAAGTGCGTCGGTTGCGAAACTTGCGTGAGTGCCTGCCCCGTGACCGCGATCTCGATGGCCGACGGCAAGGCTCAGGTCAAGGAGTCCGATTGCATCGAGTGCGGCGCCTGCGTCGGCGAGTGCCCGGCCGAGGCGATCTCCCTCTGAAGATCGATTTCAGTACCGAATACGACCGGTCGGGTGCTTGTCACCTGACCGGCCGTTTGTTTTTCATACCGCGATGAATATCGGCAAGACGGTCCGTTTTGCGCAGTGGACTCCGGCGGCGGCGCTGCTGCTGGTGCTCTCTCCGTATCTGACGCGCCAACTGTGGTTCGACGAGGCGCTGACCGTGCTGAACTTCGTCTGCCTCGGTGGGCCGGGCGAGATCTACCGCGCCTACGTCATCCCTAACAACCACATCCTCTACACGGTCGTTCTGCATTACTGGCTCAAACTTCTGCCGCCGGGATCTGCCCCCGATCTGTGGCTCCGTCTGCCGTCGGTCATATTCGCGGTCGTACTGCTTGGATACCTGGGGCGGCGTTTCCGCCGGATGTGCGGAGCGATCCCGCTCGCGGTCGCGCTGACGGCTCTCGCGGTATCTCCGCCGTTCCTCGTCTTTGCGACGGCGGTGCGCGGCTACATGCTGGGAGCGCTGTTTTGCGCCTGGGCGGCGGGGAGCGCCGCGGAGTTCGCCGCTTCGCCGCGGTCCCGGCCGTTCGCCAAGTATTTCATCGCCGCGCTGGGTGCGGTGTTGACGGTGCCGAGCGATCTCGCCGCGCTCGCCGGAGCGGTATTGTTCGCACTTCCGTGGTGTGGAGCGAAGTTCTGGAAAGAGCGGAAATTTTACGTCTTGGCGTTGACTCCGCTCGCGGCGCTACTGCTCGCCTATCTGCCGATCTCGCGCAATTTCATCGCCGTCGCGCAGTTGGGGGAGGGGTGGCGCGGCCGGTGGAGTTCGCTTGCCGCCGTCGGCTTGGCGCTCGCGAGCGCATTCGGAGCGCTGCTGTTGCTGCTTCCCGCGGAGTGGGTGCGGGTCTTCCAACGGCGTCGTCGCGAGTTGTGGCGCGCGGCAATTTGGTTTTTGCCGCTGCCCGCCGCGTTCGTCTTCGCCGTTGCGCCGTTCCCGCGAGTGTACTTTCCGCTGTTCCCGTTGCTCGTCCTCACCGTCGCCGGGGCGTTGCGGAGTTTCGCGGGCGTGAACTGGCATCGGAAAGTCGAGCGCTCCATTCGTATCAAGTGGGGGATGGGCTTCGTCGTGCTGCTCTTGTCGCTGCTGCCGTGGCATCTGCCGGTGTTGGGGGCGTTGTCGCCGCATGTCGGCGGCGATCTGGGCGACGACTTCTTTTACGGATACCATCTGCGGCCGGAACATCAGCCGGCCAAGGTCGCGGCGGCGTTGGAAAAACTCAAGGTCGAAACAGTCTACTTCAGTTTTCTTTCCGACCCGTGGGCGAACATGTTCTACCACCTGACGCGCGGCGGGAAGGCGGAGTATCTCTTCGACGGACCGCGCGGGCAGGTAGCGGACCTGCCGGTCGGCGCGGCGGCGGTGCTGCGGCGCGACGAATCGCCGGAAGTTATCGAACGCCGCTTCGCCCGGAAGTTGCGACAAGTTTCCGAAACGCCCGCCTGTAAAATCTTCATCGTGGAGGCGTTATGACCGAAGTCGTCGTCATCATGGGCCCCACTGCCTCGGGCAAAAGCGCGCTGGCGCTCAAGTGGGCGAAGGAGCGCAACGGCGAGATCGTTTCCATCGACTCGATGCAGGTCTACCGGGGCTTGGAGATCGGCACCGCCCAGCCGACGGAGGCGGAACGGCGCGAAGTCCGGCACCACCTCGTCGGCATCATGGATATCCGCGAACGGGTGGAGGTTTTTTCGTTCTGCGCGCGCGCCGACGCCGCCATCGCCGACATCACCGCGCGCGGCAAACTGCCGATACTCGCGGGCGGGACGGGGCTTTATCTGCGCTCGCTGCTCTACGGGTTGGACGATCTGCCGAACGATCCAGAGTTGCGCGCCGGTCTCGACCGCGAGTACGATTCCACCGCCAGCGAAGCGGCGCTCCACGCCCGGATGCGCGAACTCGACCCCGCC
>CACZPY010000251.1 GCA_902783135.1 uncultured bacterium | reverse complement strand
GAACTGATCCATGAAACGCTTGCGCTGGAGGATCGGGTCGTTGAGTTCCGAGTAGGCGGGGGCGACTTCGACGCCGTTGATGCCGAGTTCGAAGACGTCGACGAGCGACGGATCGTCGGGGCAGCCCTTGGCGAGCGGCAACAGTTCCGCCGGCAGCCGGGTCACGAAGGTCGGCTGGATGTTGTTCGGTTCGACGAGTTTTTCGTAGAGTTCGTTGGTCACGTCGAGGTCCGCCATCTGATCGTTGACGTCCAGCCCGAGCTTTTTGCCGCGGGCGACGCGTTCGGCGGGGGTGATGTCGAACCAGTCCTGCCCGCCCTTTTCGCAGACGAGTTCGTGATAGGTCGCGCGCCGCCACGGGGTCTCGAGGTTGATGATCTTGCCGTTGCCGTGGTCGATCTTCAACGTGCCGCAGACCTTCATGGCGACGGTGGTGACCATCGTTTCGATGAGTTCCATCATCGAGCGGCAGTCGCCGTACGCCTGATAGATCTCGAGCATGGTGAACTCGGGGTTGTGACGGCGGTCGAGCCCTTCGTTGCGGAAACTGCGGTTCAGTTCGAAGACCCGCTCGAAGCCGCCGACGAGCAGCCGTTTCAAAAACAGTTCCGGGGCGATGCGCATGAACATCGGCGAGTTGAGCGCCTCGAAAAAGGTCTTGAACGGGTTGGCGGAGGCGCCGCCCGCGAGGTTTTGGAGCATCGGCGTTTCGACTTCCATGAAGCCGCGCGCTTCGAGGAAGGCGCGGATCTCGCGGATGATCGCGCTGCGCATCTTGAATACTTTACCCACTTCGGGGTTGGCGATGAGGTCCAGATAGCGCTGACGGTAGCGCTGCTCGACGTCGGTGAGCCCGTGGAACTTTTCGGGCAGGGGACGCAGGGACTTGGAGAGGAGTTTGAACTCCTTGACGCGGATGGTGAGTTCGCCCATGCGGGTCTTGAACAGTTCGCCTTTGACCCCGGCGATGTCGCCGATGTCCAGTTTCTTGAAGAGCGCGAACGGTTCGTCGCCGAGGTCGCTCTTTCCGGCGAAGAGCTGGATCTTGCCCGTGCTGTCGCGCAGATCGGCGAAGATCGATTTGCCCATGCCGCGCTTGCCGGTCAGCCGGCCCGCCACGTTTACGACGGCGCCGGGGGCGTCCTCGCTTTCCACCGGCAACGTGCGCACGCTTTCGATGCTCTGCACGTCGTCGTAGCGGCAGCCGAAGGGGTCGATCCCCTGTTCCCGCAGTTCGGCGACCTTCGCCACCCGCTGGCTGAAAATATCGCTGGTGCCGCGTTCTTCGGCGGCGGCGTTCGGATTCTGTTCGTTCATGGGAAAACTCCTGTCAAGTTTTTTATTGAAAAAATGTAATGAACAAATTGCCAATTATTTAAAATAACACCACCAAACCCATCTTGCAATCCGTTTACATAATAGTTATATTAAATAAACGACATTGAAAACCATGCGGTCTGCGCCCCTCGCGGTGGGGGGCGCGATTGTTTTTTATGGTTCGGAGGAAGGGAGAACGATCATGATCAGGTTGTGGGGAGCCGCCGGGATGGCGGCCGCGACTTCGACGTGCGTCAGCGCCGGAGCGCAGAACGATTGGCTGGGACTTTTGTGGTACGTCGCTCCGGCGGGGGCGGTGCTGGCGCTGGTGATGGCGCTGGTCTTCTACCGCCGCATGCTGCGCGCCGACGAAGGCAACGTCCGCATGCGCGAGATCGCCGGGTACGTCCGTTCCGGCGCGATGGCGTATCTCGGACGCCAGTACAAGGTGGTGTCGGTGGTGTTTCTGGTGTTGCTGGCGATCTTCGCCGTGCTGGCGTTCTGCGGGATACAGAACCCGTTCGTGCCGGTGGCGTTCCTGACGGGCGGATTCTTTTCGGGATTGTGCGGTTACATCGGCATGAAGACCGCCACCCGCGCCTCCAGCCGCACCGCGCAGGGAGCGAGCGAGGGACTGAACCGCGGGCTCCAGGTCGCGTTCCGTTCGGGCGCGGTGATGGGCATGGTGGTGGTCGGGTTCGGACTGCTCGACATCTGTTTGTGGTTTCTGATCCTTGACAAACTGGTCTACACGCCCGCGCACATGTTGAGCGGCTGGTCGGTTTTCGGGCTCGAACTCGTTCCCGCGGGCTGCGGCGCCGTGGATAAACTCGTGCACATCACGACCACCATGCTGACCTTCGGCATGGGCGCCTCCACGCAGGCGCTCTTCGCGCGGGTGGGCGGCGGCATCTACACCAAGGCGGCGGACGTCGGCGCCGACCTCGTCGGCAAGGTCGAGGCGGGCATCCCCGAGGACGATCCGCGCAATCCCGCCACCATCGCGGACAACGTCGGAGACAACGTCGGCGACGTCGCGGGCATGGGCGCGGACCTCTACGAATCCTACTGCGGGTCGATCCTGGCGACGGCGGCGCTCGGCGCGGCGGTGGCGGCGCAGTCCGCGAACCCCAGCGCCAAAGAGGCGCTGCGGCTCGTCACGGCGCCGATGATCGTCGCGGGCATCGGCATCATCCTGTCGCTTTTCGGCATCGGCATGGTCAAGTGCAAGGAGGGCGCGACGCAGAAGCAACTGCTCCGCAGTCTGCTCACGGGTACGCTCGGGAGTTCGGTGCTGATCCTGGTCGCGCTGGCGGTGCTGAGTGCCCTCGGCGTGATCGGCTGGGGCGTCTTCGGTTCTGTGGTCTCGGGACTCGCCGCCGGAGTCATCATCGGTCAGGCGACCGAATACTACACGAGCAGCGAATACGCGCCGACCAAGGGCATCGCGTTTCAGGCGCAGATGGGCCCCGCCACCACCATCATCGACGGTCTGGCGACGGGGATGTACTCCGCCGGGATCCCGGTGGTGACGATCGTGCTCGGCATCCTCTGCGCCTACGGTTTCGCGGGCGGATTTTCCGGCGAGGCGGGGGCGTTCGCGCGCGGACTTTACGGCGTCGGCTTCGCGGCGGTTGGCATGCTCTCCACGTTGGGCATCACGCTCGCCACCGACGCCTACGGCCCCATCGCGGACAACGCCGGCGGCAACGCCGAGATGTCCGGCATGCCTCACGAAGTGCGTCAGCGCACCGACGCGCTGGATTCGCTCGGCAACACGACCGCCGCGACCGGCAAGGGCTTCGCGATCGGTTCGGCGGCGCTCACGGCGATGGCGCTGTTGGCGAGTTTCATCGAGGAGTGCAAGATCTGGATCGGCAATCTCGACAGCGGCTTGGGAAAGGGCGTCAGCGCGCTCGAGGCGTCGAAGATGACCATCCTCGGCTTCGCGGATAAGTTCCAGCTGACGATCATGAATCCGCTGCTGCTCGGCGGACTTTTCGTCGGAGCGATGGCGGCGTTCCTCTTCTGCGCGATGACGATGAAGGCGGTCGGCCGGGCGGCGGGCTCGATGGTCGAAGAGGTGCGGCGTCAGTTCCGCGAGATCCCCGGCATCATGGAGGGCAAGGCGACCCCGGACTACGCGCGGTGCGTGGCGATCTCGACCGCCGGAGCGCAGCGCGAAATGATCGTGCCGTCGCTGCTGGCGATCGTCATCCCGGTGGCGACCGGACTGATCCTCGGGCTTCCCGGCGTGCTGGGGCTGCTCGCGGGCGGACTGGCGGCGGGCTTCGTGCTGGCGACCATGCTGAACAACGCGGGCGGCGCGTGGGACAACGCCAAGAAGTACATCGAAAACGGTGCGCACGGCGGGAAACACCTGCCCGACGGCAGCAAGAACCCGACTCACGGCGCGGCGGTGATCGGCGACACGGTCGGCGACCCGTGCAAGGATACGAGCGGTCCGGCGTTGAACATCCTGATCAAGTTGATGAGCATGGTGTGCATCGTCTTTGCGCCGGTCTTCATCAAGTTCGCTCCGGTGATCCAGGGCTGGCTCGGCATCAGCGGCATCATAAAATAATTTACTTCTTTTCGCGGGAAAAGAAGTAAAACAAGAAAATCGAAATAGTGCCGTGTGCGGCGGCGTTGCCGCCTACTTACGGCACTTACTTCTTTTTTTGCTTCAAAAAAAGAAGTAAGCAAGAAAAAAACGGAGTAAGCCTTTCCTTTGCGCGGGAAAGGAATCAAAAAACGCCGCGACGGAATTTCCGCCGCGAACGGGGGGTACACTCTGTCGCGTATGCGGGCGGTAGCCCTGCGAATAAGCGCTTTCGTACGGATGGGTACGGATAAGTACGGAGTAGACGGGGTTGTAAACCAAACATCGGCGTTTGCGGAATTTCTACCCGCGCTTGTACACGTATCCCAACACCACGTTATCCGTACCTATCCGTAAAAATCCGTTTTCATCCGTTCGAGCGTCGGTTTTATGTCGGTCGCTTGCATTGTGCGTCAGCGTGCCCCATACCTCCGCGTGCCGCTGCCCATAACGTACATACCGACGGGGCGGAGTGCGTTTCGCAACGGGTAACGTGACCCATAGCGAAGACCCGATCCTTGACTCGCCAGAAAAGGCGGGTCAAGGTCGAGGGATTTGCGGTTGCCGATACGACAAGCGGGAGTGGTGCTTTTCCCCGGGCCTCCGCCTACCGAGGGGGACGGCTGTTTTTTGCTCGGCAAAAAACAATTTGTCGTCAACCCCTTTCCGCAACATATCAATAAAATTGCGGAAAATGCGCAGCATTTTTCTCGAGGTGCAGGGGCGGCGCCCCTGCCGAGGGGTGTGGGGGCGAGCAGCCACCACATCAAAAGCCCTGTCGTTCGAGCATTACGCCCTTACGATCCGCTTGGTTTGGAACGGTCGACCATCAGGGCGATGCCGCCGAGGATCAGGACGAGCGACAGCAGGAATCCCCAGCCCAGTCTTTCCGCGAAGAATATTCGCGCCAGCACTGCGGCGACGACGGGAGTAAGGTAGCCGAAAGCGCCGAGTTCTCCCGGCTTCAGGTGCTTGAGCGCCACGTACCACAGCGCGAAACTCAAAGCCGACGCGAAAAATCCCAAGTAGGCGATGCCGATCCACGAGGCGGCGGATAGATCCATGACGCCCGGCAGGTCGCCCCATATGGCGGCGACCGGCAGCATCATCAACGTGCCGATGATGAACAGGCACTCGGTGCAGAAAAACGCTCCGTACCGTGCGACGGGGGCGGTTCCCAGTACCGTGTAGAGCGCCCAGCAGACGCCGGAAAGGAGCGCGAGCAGATCGCCGACGACGGTCGAAGCACTGCTGAAGGTGTCGCTTCCGCGCAATGCGAACATCAGGCCGATGCCGATGGCGCCGGAGAGCATACCCGCGATCTTGCGCCCGGAGAGCGCTTCGCGGGTGATCCAATACGAAAAGAGCGCGGTGAAGATCGGCGCGTCGTTCGCCATCAGCGAGGAGCGCGCGGCGGTGGTGTACTTGGTCGAGATCAGCACCAGCACGCCTTCGCCGACGATGCCGACGGCGGCGAGCAGCGCCAACAGCGGAAGATCGTGCCGCCACTCCCGGCGCAGTCGGGTCATCGACTCGCGATTTGCCAGTACCGGTGACAGCACCAGCGCCGCGATGAAAAAGCGCAACAGCGACGCGGTGAAACCATCCGGTTCGTCCGCGCCCGAGTTGAACAGCCACCGCCCGACGGGGTAGAATCCTCCCCACAGCGCCGTCGCGGTCAATCCCGCCGCCAGACCTTTTATCTTGCCGATATCCATGTGTTTTGCCCTTTCCGTATCTTACGCCCGCACCGGCGGGAAGAGTTCTGATTTCAAGGTCCCCAGCACCAGAGTCGTCCGCGACGAGCCCACGCCGGGGATACATCCGATCCGGAACAGCAGTTCCCGCAGCGCCGCCGCATCGGAGATCATGATTTTGAGCAGATAGTCGCACTCGCCGGCGACGTCGTGTATCTCGACCACTTCTGGGAATTTTACGAGTTCTTCGCCAATCCGGCGGTTGCCGATGTTCTTTTCGAGGCGAAGCTCGACGAGCACGGTGAGTCCGATGCCCAGTTTGGCGCCGTCGAGGCGCGTTTCAAACCCCTTGATTATGCCCGCGCGTTTGAGTTTGTTCACCCGCGCCAATGCCGCCGATGGCGACAGATGCACCTTTTGGGCGAGGGTGCGGTTGGCTATTCGGGCGTTTCTTCTGAGTTCGTTCAATATTGCCGCGTCGATCTTGTCCATGGGGCCTCCTGTTTCGGATCCCGTCTTCCGATGTCGATGGTAAAAAATATTTTTGATTGAAATGATTTTCAAATATAATTCTTGATATTTCCGTAAAAACGATATTAAATTTTGCTAAATCGCCTATAAACAGTATAAGATTCTTTTCTCGCCGCCGGATGGCGCCCCGCGGATGCGGAAGCGGCGGCGGGGATTGATAAAAACGCTGCCGCGTATATATTACATGTCATGTAATCATATCCGATCATCCGAAAGAGAGGGAAATCATGTTGAAACGGCTCGGCATGCTGTCGATGGTGCTGGTAATTTTGTTCATCGCGTCGGGATCGGCGGCAGCGCCGGGGCCGGAGACGGCGGCTCCGGATGACGTGCGTCCGCCGGAAGTGGTGCTGCATGAGGTCGAAGACGCCGCCGTCGACACCGAAAGCTGGGTGGTGCGCGAGAAGCGGGACTTTCTCCATTTCATCTTCGGAAGCGGAGCGTCGGTGCTGATTGGAGCGGCGTGGTTGTGGTGCTGGCGGCGCTATTTCCGCCGCCGCGGACGCCGGAGCTGGAAGGTCGAACTTTTCAAATCGCTGGTGCCTCCCTTGACTGCGCTGGCGGTGCTGTCGGCGTGTTTCATCTTTTCGCGCCCGCTGCTGCGCTCGCTGCCGCGCCGCTTCGGGGTCTTCGATCTGCGGCTCTTCTATGCCGCGCTTACGCTGATCGCCGCGTGGGGTATGCTGGCGGCGGTCGCGGTGCTGGATAAAAGCATCCGCCGCTTCGCCGCGCGCAACGACAACGCGTTGGACGACCTCACCGTGGGGATGATCGGCACCACGCTCAAGATCGCCATCGCGGTCACGGTGGTGCTCTTCATCGGGCAGAGCATTTTCGATCTCAACATCACCGCGCTTTTAGCGGGGGCGGGGGTCGTCGGATTGGCGGTGGCACTGGCGGCGAAGGAGACGCTTTCCAACTTTTTCGGCACGCTGGTGATCGTGGCGGATTCCCCGTTCCGGCTCGGCGACCGGAGCGTGGCGGGAGGCGTGGACGGCATCG